>NZ_JBEYZW010000094.1:0-26138 GCF_040646215.1 Streptomyces sp. NPDC046215
GCGGGGGGGGGTGGGGGGGGTCCCCCCCGGGGGGGGGGCGGTCACACCACGCGCGCGCGGGTGTTCTGGGCCCCGCCCCCCCCACAAACCCCCCCGTCCGGGGGCGCTTCCTGGGGGCACCCCCAGCGGTAGCCGGGGGAGATTGAGGACGCGCCCGCAGGGCGCTCTCTCGTGTACCCAGGTCATAGGGATAACTCCCGGCGGAAGTTTATTCAGCGCCCAGCCGAGCAGCTGGCGCAGCGGTCGAGAAAAATCCCCGGCGTCCGCGGACCGGCCCCCCTTCCGGCCATTCTCGCCCCGTAGGGGCGGGGCGCGCCGCCTGGGGAGATGTGAACGATCCGGTTCCGACACACCGTTATATCACTGCTGTTTCCAGCCATCCGAACCCGCCGGAACGCAACCGATTTTGCGGTACGTTCTGCCGTGTTCCATGATTGTGAACGTGCGTCAGGTGTGACACCGAGGCAACACCAGGGTCCTGGTACCCGTCGTTCAGCATTCAACAGGCAGGAGTGGGTTCGGATCCCGCCATGCCCGGAACTCCTTACCCCCCTATCCCTCGTATTCAAGGCAAGGCCGCATGCCCGTCCAGCAGCTATCGGACCTCATACGTTTCGCCCGTGAGCACTCCCCGTACTACCGGAATCTCTACGCATCCTTGACGCCGGATGCGAACTCCCTCACCGATCTTCCCGTGGTCGACCAGGGCGAGTTCTGGGCGGCCAACACGCTCCAGGACAATCAGGTGCTGACCGCGCCGCTCACCGAAGCGGCCGTCTACAAGACCGGCGGCACCACCGGCGCCCCGAAATTCTCCTGCTATACCCGGGAAGAATGGCGAGAGTTCACCACCGCTTTCGGTCAGGGACTTCTCGAAGCGGGCCTCCGTCCCGGTCACCGGGTGGCGGACCTGTTTTATGCCGGAGAGCTGTACGCCAGCTTCATTTTCATCCTCGACTCGCTCGCCAACGCCCCGGTCGAGAACGTCCGGCTGCCCATCGGCGGCGGCGCACCGCTCGAATCGACGGCTCCCACCCTCCGCGACTTCGAGGCCCAGGTGATCGCGGGCACGCCCACCACCCTGTGCCGCCTCGCCGAGTACCTCATCTCCCGCGGCGAGCAGCTCCCCTCCGTGGAACTGCTGTTCTTTGGCGGCGAGGCGCTCTTCTCCGACCAGCGCCGGCTCCTGGCGGGCGCCTTCCCCAACGCCGAGCCCCGCTCGCTCGGTTACGCCAGCGTCGACGCCGGACTGCTCGGCTGCCCGGTGCCCGGCCCGGACCCGCGGGTGCACCGCGCGTTCACCCCGCACTCCGTCGTGGAGATCCTCGACGAGACCACCGGTGAGCCCATCGTCGAGGCCGGCCGCCCCGGACGCGTCGTGGTGACCAGCCTCTTCCGCCGCCTCATGCCGATCATCCGCTACCCCGCCGGTGACCGCGCGGAGTGGACCGACCCCGAGGCCGGGCACTTCCGCATCCTCGGCCGCGCCGAGGAAGGCGTGCGCGTCGGCCCCGTGTCGCTCTACTCGCAGGACGCGCAGAACGCCGTCGCCGAGGCCGACACCGACGGCCGCATCATGGGCATGCAGCTCGTGGTCCGCCGCTGGGACGGCAAGGACGGACTCGTCCTCCGCCTGGCCACCGCGCCCGGCGACACCGCCACCGGCACGGACGCCGACGGCCTGGACGTCCTCGCCAAGGAGGTCGTCGAGGCGCTGTACACGGCCCGGCCGCTGTACCCCGACAGCGTGGCCACCGGCTTCGTCCACCCGCTGGAGGTCGCGTGGGTCCGCCACCGCGACCTCGTCGTCAACCCCCGCTCGGGCAAGCTCGTCCGCGTCATCGACGAGAGGCCCACCGCATGACCACCCCGATACCGGCCGCGGGCCGCCGGCTGCCCCTCGTCCTGCGCAACACGGCCTTCGGGCGCGTCTGGCTGGGCCAGGTCCTCACGCAGGCCGCGGTCCGCATGTTCCAGGTCGGCGTCTCCTGGTGGCTCGTCGCCTACGCCGTCAGCGGCGGCAACGGCCTGGCCTCCGGTCTGTTCATGGCGGTCAGCACCCTGCCCGCCGTCGCGCTCGCCCCCTTCGTCGCCCGGGCCGTCGCCCGCTTCGCGCACCGCTCGCTGCTGCGCGCGGCGGCGGGCACCGCGGGCGTGGCCGCCACGGCCCTGGCCGTCTGGGCCTACACCAGCGGCCTGCCGCTGCCGGCCGCCTACGCCGCCACCCTGGCCCTGGCCACCTGCCAGGCGTTCTTCGACCCCTGCCTGACCACCTCGGTTCCCGAACTCGTCGACGACGAGGACATCGAGGCGGCCACCGGGTTCGAGCTCTCCACCCAGTCGCTGGCGAGCCTGGGCGGCGCGCTGCTCGGCGCCCTGATCGTCGACCGTGCCGGAGTGGCCGGCCTCGCCGTCGGCTGCGCGGCCGCCTACGTGAGCGCCGCGGCGCTCATCGCGACCGTGCGGTTCCGCACCCCGGACACCGGCGCGGACGGCGGCGCGGGCGAGAGCGAGCGGCGGACGCTGCGTCAGGTCCTGGCCGGCCTGCCCTACGTCCGCAGGATCCTGATCAGCTTCACCGCCGCCAACCTCTTCACCACCGCGGTCTTCGTCGTCATCCCGCTCTACACCAAGTCGGTGCTGCACGGCGGGGGCGGCACCGTCGCCCTGCTGGAGGCCTCGCTCGGCGCGGGCACCCTCGTCGGCTCCTTCACCGGCGCCCGCGTCCCCGGCCGGCCCACCGTCGTCGGCGCGGCCTGCCTGGGCGCGATGGCCGTGGCCCTCGGCGTCCCCGGCCTGGTCGGCGAGCGGCCCGTCATCGCCGGCTGCCTGGCCGTCGCCGGCTGGTCCGTCGGCGTCATCGGCGTCCGCTTCGTGGCCCTCTTCCAGCGGCTCGTCCCCGCGGGCGACAAGCCCGCGTTCTTCGCCGTCATGCAGGCCGTGCTGGGCGCGACCTTCCCCGTCGCCTCCCTGCTGTTCGGCCTGCTGGGCGACCACCTGTCCGTCCAGACGCTGTGCCTGATCCAGGCGGCCGGACTGGTGCCCGCCGCCTGCGCGCTGGCACTCCTGCGCGAACCCGCGCCCGAGCCGCCGGCCGCCGCCGGCAGCCCCCGCGTCATGGAGGCCGTGGGAGGCGGGCGATGACCGCCGTCCTGGAACGGGCGACACCCTCCGACATCGCGGACCTGCGCCAGCTCTACTACGCCGTCTACGGGCCGCACTACCCCACGGCCCTGGGCACCGACCCGGCCGAGATGTCCCGGCTCATCGAGGACCCGGACACCCTCTGGCTCGTCGCCCGCTGCCCGGACACCGACGGCCTCGCCGGCTCGGCGGCGATCCACAGCGAGGCGGGCAGCCGCATCGGCCGCCTCGAAGGGCTCGCCGTCCACCCCGGCCAGCGCGGCACGGGCCTGGCCGGGCGGCTCACCGAGGCGCTGTGCGCGCGGACCCTGGACGCCGGCCGGCTCGACTCCGTGTACGCCACCGTCCGCACCGTCAGCGCGGGCCCGCAGCGCGTCGTGACGCGCAACGGCTTCCGGCCCATGGGCATCCTCCCCAACGCCGTGGACGTCAGCTGCCGGGAGAGCCTCGCGCTCTACGCGCGTCACTCGGCCGGGGTGCTGGAGCGCCGCCACCCCGTCACCGAGGTCCCCGCCCCGCTGGCACCGCTGCTGCGCAACCTTGAGACGAGCCTGGGCATCAGCTACGCGCACACCCTCCCCACCGCCCCGTCGCCCGCCCCGCCCAGGGCGCCGGCGGGCCGGCTGGAGATGATCGAGGCCCCGGCGTTCGTCCGCCGCCGCTTCCACGAGCGGTTCCCCGACAGCGACCAGTGGTTCTACCCGCTGCACACCCCCAACGCGCTGCTGACCCCCGACGACGGCCACTTCGAGGTCTACGCCTACCTCAACCGCACCGGCGGCTACTGCGCGCTGGTCGCCGGCCACCCCGACCCGAGCGCGGCCGCCGCCTGGCTGGAACCGATCACCCGGACCCTCACCCGGGCCGGCGCGGGCTACGTGGAGAGCCTGGTGCCGCTCGCCCACCACAGCGCGCTCTCCGCCTTCCTCGCCCAGGGGTTCATCGCCAGTGCCCTCTACCCGGCGATGCGCCGGGAGAGCGACGGCTTCCACGACTACGTGGTGATGACCCGCACCACCGAACAGATCGACTTCCGGGGCGTGGTCGTCGACAAGCCCCTCCAGCCCTACATGGATTCCTACGTGGCGGCGTGGGCGTCGACGTACCTGCCCGCCCCGCCCGCACCCGAGGTTGTCTCATGACCCCCGTGAACCCCCACCTGGCCCCGATCAGCGTCCCCGACCCGGGGCTGCTGCCCCGGGTCCAGGAACTCTGCGACCTGACCGACCCCTACGCGGCCGGCCCCGCCGAGGACGAGTTGTTCGCCGCCGCCATGGCCGAGATCAACGCCTGGCACCGGGACCGCTCCCCCTTCTTCCGCTCGCTCCACGACGCCACCGGGCCGGGCGGCGACGCCTTCCGCACCCCGCTCGTGCACGCGAACTTCTTCAAGCGCCACGAAGTCCTCTCCATCCCCCGGGACGACGTCGACCTGCACCTGACGTCCTCGGGCACCACCGGCCAGAAGTCCCAGATGTTCTTCGACCGGTGGACCATCCGCTCCGCCCAGCGCATGGTCGCCCGCATCTTCGAGCGCAACGGCTGGATCACCCCCGAGCAGGACGTCAACTACCTGCTCTACAGCTACGAGCCCGCCCGGGACCTCAACCTCGGCACCTCCTTCACCGACAACTACCTGTGCGACTTCGCTCCGGCCCGCCAGGTCGAGTACGCCCTGCGCGCCACCGGCAACGGCCACGAGTTCGACCCCTTCGGCTGCGTCGCGGCCCTGCGCCGCTTCGCCCAGGAGGACGCGCCCGTACGCATCCTGGGCTTCCCGGCGTTCCTCTACTTCACCCTGGAGCGGATGCGCGCCATGGGCCTCGCGCCCCTGCGCCTGCCCGAGGGCTCCCTGGTGATCCTCGGCGGCGGCTGGAAGGGCAACGCCGACCGGCAGATCGCCAAGCACGACCTGTACGCCCGGGTCACCGAACAGCTCGGCATCCCCTCCGAGCGGATCCGCGACACCTTCGGCTCCGTCGAGCACTGCATCCCCTACATCGAGTGCGACCGGCACAACCTGCACGCACCGGTCTGGTCACGGATCTCCGTGCGCTCCACCCGCACCCTCGAAGCCCTCCCGTACGGCGAGAAGGGCTACCTGCACCTGGTGTCGCCGTACATCACCTCCGTGCCGGCGCAGAGCGTCGTCATGGGGGACCTGGCCTCCGTGCAGCCGGGGAGCGCCTGCGGCTGCGGGCTGGCCACCGACTGGTTCACCGTCCACGGCAGGGCCGGGGTGAGCCGCAACCGCAGCTGTGCCGTCGCCGCCGCCGAACTGATGAAGGGAATGTCATGACCGTGACCACCGAGAACGACCGGCACCACTACTGGCAGGGCGCCTTCATCGGCGACGAGGAGGCCGAGCGCCGCCTGGCCGGCCTGCCCGCCGCCGTCGAGGCCGCGCTCGCCGCGCCCCTGGACACCGAGACCGTGCTGGCCGCCTGCGACCAGCTCGCCGCCGCCCTCTCCGACCCGGCCCACCCGGTGCACGGCCGCATGGCCGCACACCTCCCCGCCGGGGAGGACGCCGGCCTGCTCGCCGAACTCGCCGCGTTCCTGGGCCGCGACGCGCTCACCCGCAAGCTCCGCCGCGAACTGGGCGGCACCGCGCCCCAGCGCCTGACCCGCCCCGACGCCAAGGAAACCGTCTACGAGGCGTGGGCGCCGGTCGGCCTCGTCGCCCACATCGCCCCGGGCAACGCCGCCACCGTCGCGCCCCTCAGCCTCGTCGAGGGCCTGCTGGCAGGCAACGTCAACATCCTCAAGACCAGCAGCGGCGACACCCTCCTCGCCCAGCACCTGCTCGCCGAACTCGCCGCGCTGGACCCCACCGGGGCCCTCGCCGAGCGCATCGTCGTCCTGCGCTTCTCCTCCTCCCGCCAGGAGTGGCTGCGCCTGATGTGCGCCCCCGCCGACGCCGTCGCCGTCTGGGGCGGCGAGGCCGCCGTCGAAGGCGTCGCCGCCCATGTGCCGGCCGGCTGCCGCCTGGTGGAGTGGGGGCACAAGATCTCCTTCGCCTACCTCACCCGGGACGCCTGGCAGGACCCGAAGGCCCTGGAAGCCCTGGCGGCCGACGTCTGCGTCTTCGAACAGCAGGCGTGCTCCAGCCCGCAGGTCGTCTACCTCGACACCGAGGACACCGACGAGGTCTTCGCCTTCGCGGAGCGCTTCGCCGCCGTCCTCGCCGCCGTGCCCCCGGCCCAGGGAGCGGGAGCGGAGGCCCTCGACCCCGCCGAGGAGGCCGAGCTCACCACCACCGAGCTGATCGCCCGCCTGGAGGAGCACCTCGGTCTGACGCGCGTCCTGGCGGCCCCCGACGGCTCCTGGCGCGTGCTGGCCGACACCCGGCCCGCCCTGACCGCCTCCCCGCTGCACCGCACCGTGTGGGTCAAGCCGCTGCCCCGCAAGCAGCTGATCCCCACCCTGCGCCCCATGCGCCGCTACCTGCAGACGGCGGGCCTCGCGGGCAGCCGGGCGGACATCGCCGAGCTGTCCGGCACGGTCCTGGCCGCGGGCGCCACCCGGGTCACCCCGCTCGGCGCCATGACGGCCGGCTACTCCGGCGAACCGCACGACGGCGTCTACGCCCTCCAGCGCTACAGCCGCCGCGTCGCCGTCCAGGCCGACGAGCGCTTCACCACGACCGCCTGCCTCGACGACCTGGCCCGCCCGGTGGAGTTCCCCGCGCCCACCGGACCCCTGGTGGACAAGACGGACGTCCAGCAGCTCAACCACCACGTCGACCGCCGCGACGCCGAGCTGTACTTCCGCAGCGGCGGCAGCACCGGCAGCCCCGCCCTGTCCCTCTTCAGCTACGACGACTACGACACCCAGATGCACGCCGCCGCCCGCGGCCTGCAGGCCGCCGGCTACGACCCGGCCCACGACCGCACCGCCAACCTCTTCTTCTGCGGCGGCATGTACGGCAGCTTCATCAGCTTCTTCTCCATCCTGGAGCGGCTGGGCGGCGTGCAGATGCCGATAGCGGCGGGCACCGATCACCGGGCCACGGCCGAGATGCTGGTGGCCTACGAGGTCGACACCCTCTTCGGCATGCCGTCCTACTTGTGGCAGCTGCTGCACGAGGAGGGCGACCGGCTGCGCGCCTACGGCGGCATCCGGAAGATCTTCTACGGCGGTGAGCACTTCACCGACGAACAGCGCCGCACCCTGACCGAGACCTTCGGCATCGAGGTCATCCGCTCCATCACCTACGGCAGCACCGACCTGGGCCCCCTGGGCTACCAGTGCGCCGAGAGCGACGGCAGCGTCCACCACCTCCACGCCGACCTCCACACCCTGGAGATCCTCGACGTCGGCGCCGACCGGCCGGTGGAGCCGGGCGAGACCGGCCGGCTGGTGTTCACCACCCGCGCCCGGCGCGGGCAGAGCCTCGGCCGCTACGTCATCGGCGACCTCGGCCGCGCCCTGCCCGGCCGCTGCCCCTGCGGCAGCCACGCGCCGCGCTTTGAACTGCTCGGGCGGCTCGGCGACGTGATGCGGGTGGGGACGTTCTTCCTCAACTACCGCCGGTTCGTGGCCATCGCCGGGGAGGAGCTGCGGCACAGCGGCGAGCTCCAGGTCGTCCTGTCGGGCGGCGGAGCGCGCGAGGAGCTGACCCTGCGCATGGAGCGCTCCGCCGACCTCCGGCTGCCGGAGGCCCGCGCCGTGTTCCTGACCGCCTATCCGGAGCTGCGGACGGCCGTGGAGGAGCGGCTGCTCGACTTCTCCGTCGAGGCGGTGGACGGAGCCGACCTGGACCGCACCCCGGCCAGCGGCAAGCTGCGGACGGTCGTCGACACGCGGCGGTAGCACGGCGCCCGGTGCGGCGGGGCGGGGGCGCGGTGACGGCGTCCCCGCCCCGCCCGCATGTCAGGGTGGGGGCGGCCAGTCGGCCGCGAAGGCGCGGGCCGGGTTGTCCACGAAGGCCGCGCGGGCGAACTCCTCGCCCAGCTCGCGCGCCAGCGCCCGGCGCAGCGTGCCCACCAGGTACGGCAGGCCCGGCCCGCCGCCCGTGGCCGCGCGGGCGCCCGCCGTGGTGGTGTCGCCGCCGAGGAGCACCCGGTCGGTGTGACCGGCCTCCGCGAGGGCCGTGAGCGCGTCGAAGAGCCGCCAGTCGGTGGCGTGGTGGGCGCGCGAGGGCCCGTCGAAGGCCAGGAACGCGCCCGCCTCCGCCGCCCGCAGGTGGACGCGGGTGTCGGGCGAGCGGCCCAGGTGGCCGAGGAGGACCCGGCCGGGCGGCACGTCCAGCTCCCCGCACAGCAGCTCCAAGGCGTCCAGGGCGCCCGTGCCCAGTTCCAGGTGGACCGCGATCGGGGCGCCGGTCGTGTGGTGCGCCCGGGCCGCGGCGGCCATCGTGTGCCGGGCGTGGGCGTCGAGCCCGTGGAAGCCCCCGGCGACCTTGATCAGGCCGGCCCGGACCGGAGCCGTCGTCAGGTCCGCGACGAACGCGGCGGCGAGCCGGTCCCGCACCCGCTCCAGCTGCTGCGCCGTGTAGTGCACGGCCTGGTGCAGGCCCGTCGCGGCCACCAGGTGGACCCCGGTGGCCCGCGCCAGCGCGGCGAGGTCCTTCCGCCGCCGTCCCATCCCGCGCGGGGTCCACTGCACCACCGCGCCGCCCCCGAGCTCGCGGAAGGCCAGCAGTTCGCGCGCGGCGGCCTCCGGGTCGTCGAGCTCCTGGCCGGGCAGCAGGGGACTGCGGAGGAAGAGGTGGTCGTGAGCGTCGCAGACGCCCAGCTGTTCGGCGGGGACGTCCCCGAGCACGGTCCGGACAGCGGCGGTCACGGGGCCGGCACCTCCTCCGCCAGGGCGGCGGCCGCGACGCGCAGCCCGGCCAGGGCCTTGGGCACGCCGATGTAGGGGGCCAGGTGGACGAACACCTCGACGGTCTCCTGTGCCGTCAGCCCCACCCGCAGCCCGGTCCTGACGTGGCCGGCGAGCTGCGGCTCCACTCCGCCGAGCGCGGTGAGCGCGGCCAGGTTGGCGATCTGCCGGTCGCGCAGCGACAGCCCCTCGCGCTGGTAGGTGCCGCCGAAGAGGCTGGTGACGATCCAGTCGGGAAAGCCGGGCGCGAGGGCCTCCAGACCGGGCAGCGTCGCCTCCCGCGTCGCCCGGTCCTGGAGCGCTTCCAGCAGCCGGTAGCCCTCCTCGCGGTCGAGCCGCGCCTCCCGCAGTTCCATGCCGTTCCCTCCCGTTGACGAGCCCTCACACGTAACGCTTCACCCGTTACAAGATCACTGTAACGGGTGAAGCGTTACGATGGCGCCGTGACCGACGATGAAAAACTGGCCTTTCGCTTCGACTGCGGTGCCACCTGGCTCAACCTCCTCGCAACGCGAGGCCGGAGCTTCAGCGCGCGCCCGGTCGAGCGCCTCACCACGCCGGACCGGCTGGGGGAGTGGCTGGAGCGCAGCGAACTGTCCCCGCTCGCGGCCCCCCTGGAGGCCGACGTGCACCAGGCGCGGGAACTCCGGGAGACCCTGCGCCCGCTGGCCCTCGCCGTCACGGCCGGGGAGCCCCCGCCGCCCGGCCCCGCCGCCGAGCTGACCCGTTTCCTCGACGCCGCCCCCGACCCCGTGCGCCTGGTGCTCACCGGCCGGCTGCTGCGGGAGGCCCCGCCCACGGCCCGCGCCGCCCTCGCCCGCATCGCCCGGCAGGCCGTCGACCACCTCACGGGCACCGAACGGCACACCCTCGCCGTCTGCCCCGAGCACGACTGCCGGGGCGTCTTCACCAACCCCACGGGCCGCCGCCGCTGGTGCCCCTCGCCCGCCTGCGCGAGCCGCGGCCGCGTCCGCGCCCTGCGCGAGCGCCGCCGCGCCGCGGGCTGACCGCCGCGGGCGCCCGGGTCAGCGCACGTACTCCAGGGCGACCGGCATGACCAGCGTGGTGAAGCTGCCCTGGTCCGCGGAGCGCACCACGACCGGGGTCGTCACCGAGGCGATCTCCAGCAGGACATCGGGGCCGACGCTCGTCTCCAGCGCCGCGGCCAGCACGGCCGGATCGAAACCGATGAGCGGCGCCGGCCCGTCCTGACAGATCGCCGGCAGGACGGTGGCGGCGGTGCCCCCGTGCGGAGCGACGGTGACCTCGTCCCGGCCGAACGCCAGGGTGACGGCGGGGGTCTCGCCGAAGGCGCCGGCCGCGTCGCGCAGTGCCGTGCGGCTCACGATCACCCGGTGCGCGGGCGGGGCCATGGCGGCGAGCACCTCGCGGTACATGGGGAACTCGCCCGCCATGGTGGGCAGTTCGCGGGCCCCCGCCGCACTGGTCAGGCGGCAGCCGTCCGGGCCGGTTTCCAGGGTCACCTCGGCGGAGCGCGCCGCCCACTGGCCGAGTTCGACGAGCGCGTCGGCGGGCACCAGGACCGCGGCGGGCGGCCCGGCCGGCTCCAGCGGCTGCAGGACACGGACCGACAGGCGGTAGCGGTCGGTCGCCACCAGCCGGACCTCGCCCTCGTCGGCCTCGACGAGCACGCAGCCGAGGACCGGGTACTCGGCGTCCGGCGCCGCGGCGGGAACCACCTGGCGTATCGCGCCGGCCAGCTCCGCGCCGCTGAGCCGCACCCGGGCGGGGGCGTCCTCGGGGGTGCCGGAGAGGGCCCGCAAGGCTGCCGCGACCGCCGCCCGCGCGGCCTCCGTCCGCTCCCGCATCCGGCCGAGGTGCAGCTCCAGGACCTCGCGGCCCGTCTCCTCGGGGCCGTCGAGCACCAGCGCGACCTCGGCCAGCGGCAGGCCCGCCTCCCGCAGGCTCCCCAGCAGCCGGGCGCGGGCCTCCTGGCCGGGGCTGTAGGAGCGGTATCCGGTGGCCGCGTCGACCCGGGCGGGCCGGAGGATGCGGCAGTCGTCGTAGAAGCGCAGGGCGGAGGGCGCGATGCCGACCCGCCGTGCGAAGGTGCTGATGCTCACAAGGGATGTGCTGTCGTCCATGGCCGCGATTGTGGACGTTCAGCCGGCTTGAAGGTCAATGCGCGCCGCAGTGACCCCGGCCGGTGCCTGCGGCGGCCCCACCGCGGGCACCGGCCGGGGAGGGTCAGCCGACGGCGCTGTGCGCCCCCGCCGGGCGCGGCCGGAGCAGGGTGGCGAGCCGGGCGGCGGAGGTGCCCAGGCCCGTCAGGGTGCCCACGGCGGGCGCCGGCGGCGCGTGGTGGCGCAGCAGGTCGGCCTCCTTATACCGGTGGCAGTCGCGGTGCCAGGTGTGGATCCCGGAGATCCAGTTCTTCAGGTCGTCCGCGTAGCCCTCCAGCCCGGCCGCGGCGGCGTCGTCCAGGCCGAACTCCTGGATGAGGATGGGCAGCTGGGTGCCGACGACGTGCTCGAACTCCCGCATCCGGGAGTCCATCAGGTCGTCGACGATGGCCAGCGCCTCCAGGCGCCCGCAGTCGAAGAAGTTCTCGGTGACGAGAACGATGTTGTGGACCTCGCCCTCGAACTGGATCTCCTTCTGGTACGAGAAGACGTCATTGAGCATGGTGGCGAAGTCGATCGCCGCGTTCTCCATGGCCTGGACCGGCCGGGTCCGGTAGATCTCCGGCGGCACGGCGTCCCCCCGGCCGATCTGGCACAGGAGCTTGGTGAGGTCCGAGCCGAAGGTCTTGCGGCGCATCTCGATGTAGTCGACGGGCTCGGGGATCCGGTTCTGGTGCTGGTTGTCCAGCTCCCACAGCCAGCTCTCGATCATGTCTTCGACGGCGCGGCGGAACCGGCGGCGCTGATCGGCCGTCATGGGGGCGGCTGTGCGGGCCCACAGGTCGGCCAGGGCGCGCTCCATCACGTGCTCCGCGGGCGGTGTCGCCCCGAGATCCAGCGGCATGAAGAGCGGCAGCCGCGCGTTGAGGGCCTTCGCGGCGCCCATGTCGGGGGTGCGGCCGAAGGCGAGGGGGTAGTAGTCGTCGCCGTAGGTGCCCCAGGTGAGCCAGTCCGCCGACTGGTCGAGGGCGTCGGCGGTGCCGGTGGGGTCGAGGCCGGCGGAGCAGAGGGTGAAGTCGTAATCCCTCAGCTTGCCTTCGTCCCACACTCCGGAACCCGCGAGCGCCGGGTCCGGAGCGAGCATCCCCATGCGGTGGCCCCAGGCGAGGTTGTGCCGGCGGGACGCCTCCAGGTGGGGGTTGAGCGTCGTCGCGTACGGGATGCGGAAGTCCGGCAGGGGCAGCGGGCCCACCGCCTGGAAGGGGACGTGGGTGAAGCTCCGGAGCCGGCGGGGCGCCGACGCCACCAGCGAGGGCACCAGGCGCGCCGCCGACGTGCCCAGCCCGAGCGGGCCCGCGAGCGCCGGGGCGCGGGAGGCGGCGCCCGAGGCACCGTTCATGTACCGGCTGGAGCGCATGTGCCACTCGTGGCCGCCGGACTGCCAGTCCTGAAGCCCCTTGACGTAGGCGAAGACATCGGCCCACGCCCCCGGATCCAGGCCGTGCTCCACCAGGACCGGCTCGACCTCGGTGAGCGCGGTGTGCTCGAACTGCTGCAGGCGCGCGGTGAGGAGGTCGTTGACGGCGTCGGCCGCCTCCTGGGTGCCGCAGCCGAGGAACTTCTCCAGGACCAGCACCGCGTTGGCGAGCTCGCCCTCGCTCTCCGTCTCGCGCTGGTACGAGAAGAGGTCGTTGCGCAGGTGCACCCCGTCGGAGAAGGTGTCCTTCAGGACCCGCATCGGGCGGCTGGCCGCGATGACGGCCGGCACCTCGGCGCCCGCCGCGTGCTCCACCAGATTGGCGGACCAGGGGGCGCCGCCCACCTTGCGGCGCATCTCGATGTATTCGAGGGGGTTGGAGACCCGGCCCTCGTTGATGTTGGACAGCTCCCACAGGGACTCTTCCAGCAGGTGCCGGGTGCTCTCGTGGAAGCGGCGGCGGAAGTCCTCCGACATCCCGGGCACCGTGCGGGCCCAGAGATCGGCGAGGCCCGCCTCCACCTGGTTGGTCGGCTCCTCGGGGGTGTCCGTGGGGTGGACGGGCATGAAGGCCGGCAGCCGGTCGAGGTAGGCCTTCGCGCCGGTCATGTCACCGCTGCGCTTGAAGATGTCCAGGAAGTGGTCGTCGAAGAAGAACACCCAGACGTACCAGTCGGTGACCAGGTCGAGCTCCGGGCCGTCGGCGTCGGGGTGGGTGTAGGCGCACAGCAGCGCGTAGTCGTGAGCGTCGAACTCCGCTTCGTCCCAGATTCCGGAGCCCTCGATCATCCGCATGCCGCGCGCCCACGCCTTGGAGTGCTCGCGGGCACGCTCGACGTGGGGGTTCAGCCGTGCCGGGTACGGCATGTAGAAATCGGGAAGTTCAAAGGGTTGCGACATGGTCCTTCACGCTAGTTCGCGGGCCCCTCACCCATAGATCGTGAAGTCGTATTTCCGCTCAAAGGGGTGAATGCGGGCCCCTGGCCGGTTAACGATCTTCCGGGCCGGAGCGGTATGGGGGACACGGGCCCCGCGGCCGTCCCCCGGGGCGGCCGGCGCACGCCTTCGCGTGCCGGGGATCCGCGTGCGCACATAAGGTCGGCCCATGGGAGATGAAGCGCTGAAGAAGGACGTACTCGACGAGCTCGGCGACGACCGGATCGAGGAGCTCGCCAGGGAGCTCGGCACCGACGCCGAGGGCGCCAGGCGGGCGGTGGAGGCCACCGTCGACTCCCTGCCCGAGGAGCTCACGGCGCCCGCGCGGGCCCCGGCGGGCGCGACCGGCTCCGGCGGCCTCGGGGGCGGTCTCGGCGGCGGGCTGATGTCCGGGGTCATCGGCAGGATCACCGCACCGGTGGCCGAAGCCGTCGCCAGGAGGACGGGCCTGCCGGCCGCCTCCGTGGCCCGCGCGCTGGAACTGCTGCTCCCGGTGGTCGTCTCCACCATCGCCCGGCGCAGGAAGCGTCAGTCCGCGTCCGACGGCTCGTGACGGCGGCGCCCCGGGGCGGCGCGGTTCCCGGCCGGCCCGCGCCGCGCGGTTCCCGGGGAGCCCGGGGGCCTGGCGCGCGTCCGCACCGCCGGGCCGCCTGCCGCTGAGGCACGACCGCGGCGCCGCGTCCGGTGCGCGGCGGGACAGCCGGAGGGCCTGCTCACAGGCCCTCCGCAGCGCGCCGGTGCGCGTGCCGGGCCCCGCGGCCGTCCCGCCGGCTCCGATCGCCCGGGGAGAGCATTCGCATAACATCGACGTGTGTGCCGGCCCCGCGAAGGGGCCCGCCGACCCGCCGCACGACACCTGCCGCACGACATGGGAACCCCGCAGTGCCCCGACCCGCCCGCCTTCCGGCCGACCCCACCGGGCCGCCCCGCCCCACCGCGTCCCTCCGGCGCGCCGCGGGGGCGCTCGGGGCCGCTGGCCTGCTGGCGGCGGTGGCCGGGTGCGGCACCCCGGGCGAGCCGGTCGGCGCGGGCCGGGCGACCCCCGCCGCGGCCCCCTCGCCGCTGTGGCCCGACCGGACACCGGCCCCGGCCCCCACCGGGGAGCAGCACAACGACGTCACCTCCACGCGCGTCCCCGGCGTCCCGGCGGTCCCCTCCGGCGACGTGCGCGACATCGACCCCCTGACCGTGGTCAAGGCCGAGGTAGCCGCCCACCGCCGCGACGTCACCGGCGCGGACGGGCTCGACGAGGCCACGGCGGCCAAGGTCGTCGCGTGCACCCGCGAGGAGCGGGACTGCCCGGTCCGCTCACCCGTCTACCGGGACCTCACCGGCGACGGACACGAGGATATGGTCGTCGGCATCGACATGGCGGACCACTTCCTGTCGCTGCGCTGCTACACGGTCGTCAAGGGCGAGCTCACCCGCATCATGGCGGCGATCGTCCAGCCCTCCTCCATCGAGGTGGCGGGCCGCGAACTGATCGTCTGGGAGCCCTCGACCACCCCCCACTACGCCGTCCGCTCGGTCTACGCCTGGGACGCGCACCGCCGCTATATGGAGCTCCAGAGCGACGAGATCCGCCGCACCGACACCACGCCGGCGCCCCGCCCGCCGGAGCGCCGCAGGTGACCGCCTGGCCGCGCCGCACCCGACCCCGGCTGCGCGAGCTCTCCCGGTTCGGCTCCCTGTACGGGAAGTTCACGCTGTTCCTGGCCGTCATGTGCTGTGTCGTCGCCGCGGTGCTCGGCACCCTCGTGCACGTCATCGTCACCCGGCAGACCGTCGATCAGGCCCGCACCCAGGCGCTCTCGCGGCTCGACGCCGCCGCCCGCGCCTACGCCGCCGGTGACCCGATGCACCGTCAGGCCGTGCTCAACCCGCCGGGGCTGCCGGAGGAGCTCCGCGAGATGGCGCTGCGCGGGCGGCGCGGCACCGCGCTCGGCGACGACCGGGGCATCGCCACCATGTGGGCCGCGGGCCCCGCCGACGGCGGGGTGCTGGCCGCCCGCTTCGACTACCGCCACAGCGCCGACACCATCGAGGGCCTCGACCGCGCCATCATCGGCTCCTCCGCCCTCGCCATCGGCGGCACCCTGCTCGTCGGGGTGTTCGCCGTCTCCCGGGTGACCCGCCGCCTGCACCGCACCGCGGACGTGGCCCGCCGCATCAGCGCGGGCGACCTCGACGCCCGGGTCGCCGACCCCCGCACCGCCGACCCCTCCAAGCCCCAGGACGAGGTGGCCGCCGTCGCCGCCGCCCTCGACGCCATGGCGGGAACCCTCCAGGCCCGGCTGCAGAACGAGCAGCGCTTCACCGCCGACGTCGCCCACGAGCTGCGCACCCCGCTCGCCGGGCTGCAGGCAGCGGCGGACCTGCTGCCGCCGGGCCGCCCCACCGAGCTCGTCCAGGACCGGGTGCACGCCCTGCGCCGCCTCACCGAGGACCTCCTGGAGATCTCCCGCCTGGACACGCTGACGGAACAGCCCGATCTCGACGCCCACCAGCTGGGGCAGCTCGCCGAACGGGCGGTACGGGCCCTGCGGGCCTCCGGGCTGGAGGCGGAGGTGAACGTCGTGCGGGACGCGTGCGTGGAGACCGACCGGCGCCGCCTGGAGCGGGTGCTGAGCAACCTCCTCGCCAACGCGCACCGGCACGGCCGCCCGCCGGTGACCGTGACCGTCGACGGGCCGGTGATCTCCGTCCGCGACCACGGCGACGGCTACCCCGCCTACCTCCTCGAACGCGGCCCGCAGCGCTTCCGCACCGAACCCACCACGACCGGCAACAAGGGCCACGGCCTGGGCCTGACGATCGCCATCGGCCAGGCCCGGATCATCGGCGCGGAGCTGACGTTCGCCGACGCGGCGGGCGGCGGCGCCCTCGCGACCCTGAGGTTGCCGGAGCTTACTGACGACCCCGATACCAGCCCGTCCGGGGGCACCTCCTGGGGGCACCCCCAGCGGTAGCTGGGGGAGTTAGCCGGGGGAGCTTGAGGACGCGCCCGCAGGGCGCTCGCCGCCGCAGGCGGCAACGACGGACGCGCCGCAGGCCGCAGGCGGCAACGACGGCCCGCAGCCGAAGACGTACCCCCGGCCGCGGTTCACCGCGTCCGCACCATCATCCGCGCCGGCCCGTGGAACACCAGATCCTCCGCGAAGCGCACCGGCTCGGCCGACAGGGCGAGGCGGGGCAGGCCGGACAGGAGGGCCGTGAGGCCGATCTCCGCTTCGGCGCGGGCCAGCGCGGCGCCCACGCAGTAGTGGCTGCCCATGCCGAAGCCGCTGTGACGGAGCGTGTCGCGGGTGAGGTCCAGGCGGTCGGGATCGGGGAACCACGCGGGGTCGCGGTTGGCCGAGCCCAGGACCAGGACGACGCGGCTGTCGCGCGGAACGGTGTGCCCGCCCAGCCGGTCCTCCGCCGCGGACCGCCGCGTGACCATCTGCACCGGCGCGTCGTAACGGATCAGCTCCTCCACCGCGTTCGCCATGAGCTCCGGCCGCGCGCGCAGGGCCGCGAGCTGCGCGGGGTGGGCGAACAGGGCGAGCAGCCCCTTGCACAGCAGGTTGGTCGTCGTCTCATGACCGGCTGTCAGCAGGTGGACGCACGTGCCCACCAGGGTGTCGTCGTCCACCCCCGCCGCCCCGGCGTGCTCCAGCATCGTGCCGATGAGATCCGCGCCGAACGCCGGCCGTGCCCGGCGCCGGGCCAGCTCCGCGCGGAAGTAGCGGTCCAGCTCCCGGGCCGCCGCGTCCGCCACGGCGAAGCCGTCGGCCCGGCGGGCGACACGGGAGCCGGTCGCCTGCTGGAGGTCCACCGCGCGGGCCCGGAACCACGCCCGGTCCTGCGGCGGCACGCCCAGCAGTTCGCTGATGACGAGCAGCGGGAAGGGCGCGGCCAGCCGGTCCACGAGGTCGGCCTCGCGCTCCTCGGCCAGCGCGGTGACCAGGGAATCGGCGAGCTGCCGGATGCGCGGGCGCAGCGTCTCCACGATGCGCGGGGTGAAGCTCTTGGCCACCAGCGCCCGCACCCGGGTGTGGCGAGGCGGGTCCATGAAGACCATCCAGGCGGCCGTGGTCCGCTTCAGGTGCGGGCAGCCGGGCGGGATGCCGGCCGGCTGCGGCCCGCGGACGTAGCGGCGGTCGCCCAGGACGCGTGCCACGTCGCGGTGGCGGAAGACGTACCAGGAGCCGTCCGGGCCGAGGTGGACGGGGTCGCCCTCGCGGAAGCGGCGGTAGTAGGGGTAGGGGTCGGCCAGGGGGACGTCCGCCGTGCGGAACGGGCCCGGTGCGGGAGGGGTCATCGCGGGCCTCCCGTGCCCGCACGCCGACGGGCCCTCATGCGTCCTCCGCCCGGCGGAAGAAGTCGGCGTAGAACGCCATCATGTCGCCGACCTGCGCGGGCACGGGGCCACAGGCGCGCGCCCGCGCGGCGAGGTGCGCGAAGCGCAGGGCGAGGGAGCGGCGTGCCACATCGGGGCGCGGGCAGGCGGCCGGCAGCACGTCCAGCTCGAACGTCGGCCCCGCCGTCCGGCCGCGCCACCCCGAGTCCATCGTGACGAGCTGTTCCGCGAGCGGGCGCATCATGCCCGTCATCACGTCGATGGAGGCGTTCATCAGCTTCGAGCGCCGCAGGCTGGCGTCCGGGCTCTCGCCGAAGTGCTGGGCCATCAGCTGGAGCATCATGTGGTACGCCTGGTTGAACAGCCCGGCCACCGCCCGCGCCCCGGGGTCGGTGATCGCGGTGCACGCCCCGTCGCCGGCCCTCAGCGTCGGGTTGCGCAGCACCGGGTAGGCGGGGCTCCAGGGCACCGGCACCCCGCAGGGGCCCGGCACCCGCTCGGTGGTCAGCAGCTCGCCGATCCGCAGGAACGTCCTGAAGTGTGACATCTCCGGGGTGGTGCCGTCGCACGGCTCGGTCCTCTCCGCGGTTCCGCCCTCGCCCTGCTCGGTGATGAGGTCCACGGCGAACAGGGCGCTGGCGAGGTCGTCGACCTCCAGCTGGTAGTCGGGGTGGGCGGCGTTGACCGACTCCCGCAGGAACAGGTGGTGCTCGCCGCCGCCGCGCCCCTTCTCCACCAGGAACAGGTCCGGGACGCGCCGCAGCCCCTCGCGCACTCCCGCGTACAGCTCGCTGACCGAACTCCAGGTGAAGCCCTCCGGCCGGTCGGGCGCGGCAGGGGGATCGCGCCGGATCTCCGGGGTGAGCGCCGCGGGCTGTTCGATGGCGATGTAGCGCTGCACGCTGCCGGCGCTCAGCGGCTCCAGCGCGAAGTCCAGCGGCACCGGCAGCTCGTGGCCGATCGTGGCGAAGTCGAGCACCGGGATGTGGAACGGCTCGCCCATCGCCATGATGATGTTGTTCACCAGCAGGAAGTGGATCATTTCCTCGCGGGCCACGGTCAGCAGGCTGCCCCGCATCCCGTCGTCCAGCGTCGTCCCGCCCCCGCCGCACGCGAGCTCCAGCTGCCGCGCCGTCCACCGGCCACGGCGTACGTACTCCCGCCCGGCGCCGTGGGCGGGCACGGAGAACGCCGCGTACAGGTACTGGAGCATCACCGCCAGCTCCAGGGCGGCCGCCTGCTTCAGCACCGCCCACAGCTCGCCCCGGGTGGTGATCGCCGGCGCCGTCGCCGCGGGGCCGGGCGCGAAGACCGGTGGGCGGGTGCGGGCCTGGAGGTTGCGCAGGTAGGCCAGCAGCAACCGGGCCTTGGGGTCCGACAGGTCGCGGCTCGGCGGCATGTAGTAGGTCTTCGCCCGGTTGGCCGGATCGCACATCTGCCAGACCAGCTCGGCGTAGGTCTCCACCTTGCAGCGGTCGGTGAGGCTGAAGACCTCCGAGCGCATGAACGACGAGGTGTGCTCGTAGTACGCGAAGATCTCCCGCCGCAGCAGGTCGAAGTCCACGTCCTCGCGGGGGACGTCGTCCAGGTGCCAGTCGTCGGGCAGGACGCGCACGGCCAGCGCACCGGCCCCCGCCCAGTAGCCGAGGGCGTCCTCGTCGTCGTACGCCGCCCGTGCCGAGCCGGGCGCGCGGGGGTCGACGGGCGGCCCGTCGGCCGGGCCGGCGGTGAGCAGGACGCGGCAGGTGCCCGCCCGCTCGCCGCGCAGGGTGAGCAGCCCGTGCCCGTGCTCGTCGGTCGCCACCACGCACGTGGCGGCGTAGGGCCCCGTGCCGCGGGTGCCGAGGACCACCGCGTCGTCGCAGCGCGCCCCGGGCCCGCCGGCCGTTTCGTCGCCCGGCAGGGCGCGGGGGTTGAAGTACTGCCGCACATAGACCGCACCGACCTCGCCGCAGCTCGCCGGGCGGCCGCGCACGTAGGCGCGCACCGGCACCTCCACGGCGTGGTCGGCACCGCGCGCCGGGTCGCGGTGGTGCAGGACCAGGAGCGCGTCGTCCGACTGGATGTTGATCTCCCGCTCGACCGCCAGGGTCACGGGCGGTCCTGACGCGCCGGTGCCCGTCAGCCGCAGCGCCTGCTCCCCGGCCTCCTGCCAGCCGCTCTCGGCGGGCACGGTGACGATCCCGCACGTCGCATCGGAGGGGTAGGCGCCCGCCGGCACCCGGGCGATCAGCCGGTCCGTGCCGGCCGTGCGCAGCTCCAGCGGTCCGGTGCACAGGGGCGGGCCGAGCCGGTGCAGCGGGCCGGGGCCCCGCCGGGGGGCCCGGGAGGCGTAGGGCACCGCGGAGAGCATGTTGAACACGGCGTGCCCCTGGGCCACCCGCACGGTCAGGTGGTGCAGCGGGGCGCCCGGAAGCGGGACCAGCAGCCGCCCCGCCGGGTAGGTGCGCAGCTCCCGCGCGTACCAGGGGGCGACCGTGCCCCGCACCCGCCACAGGGCGGGCGCGTCCGGGACGCGGGGCGAGGCCATGTTGTCCAGCGCCAGCTGGACCACGACGCCCTCCGCGCCGGCCTCCAGGGCGGCGCGGAGGGCCCTGACGGCGGGGGAGCGGCCCGCTTTCGGGAGCATGTCGAGTTCGTCCCGCTCGACCACGAACTGGTGGACCGCGCAGTAGCGCAGCTGCGGGGCCAGGACGTGGTCGCCGACGTCCCGGATGCGGCCGAAATCGACCCAGCGCGGCGGGTGCAGGCCGTGCACGCCGCCGGTGAACAGATAGCCGCCGTCGTGCGAGCGGCCGCGCCGGCCGAGGCCGAACCGCCCGACCATCAGCGCCGTCGTCCAGCGGGAGGCCGGGTCGACGTCGAGGACGCGGGCGCGGTTGACGGTGGTGCGCAGGTAGGGGTTGTAGTGGCCCCAGACGTCGACGCTCGTGCCGATGACGGGGTCGGGGAGGCTGTCGCCGGGGCCGGACCCGCCGTCCGGGGTCTCGGTGCGGATGACCCGGGCGTCCATGAGGAAGTGCCCGTTGCCGTCGAAGTTCCAGCCCGCCGCGGCGCTGAACTCGCCTTCCGCGTCCGGCCGGCCGTCGCTCCCGAAGCGCGGACCGCGCCGGTGCAGGAAGTCGCGGTAGCCGGTGGCGGGCCGGTCCAGCGGGTAGGGGCCGTCGTCGGTCAGCGCCCGGTTGGCGGCGAGGTCGATCAGCCCGCAGCGCGGGCCGGTCGGCAGCCGGGTCGTGGCGACGCCGGCGAAGTGCAGCCGCGGCAGGTCGAACACGCTCATCAGACGGCCTCCGCCGGGTCGGGGCGGCCCGGCAGGGCGGGGGTCCTGCGGCCGGCTCCGAAGCGGGTGAGGTCCCCGACCGCCCCGAGGGCGGATTCGACGGCCCCCTCGATCCACGCCGGGGCCGACGAGCAGTGCTCACCGGCGAAGAACAGCCGGTGCACCGGCCGGGCCGCGCGGGCCCGCTCGGCCTCGCACGCGGCGGGGCTCTTGCCCCAGCGCGTGGCGCACCCGACGCTCCACGGCGAGCCGTCGCCCCAGGCGGTGCTGACGGCGCCCAGCACCATCCCGGGCCGCAGCAGTTCGGGGTGGAGCGCGCCGAGCTCCTCCAGGACGAGGCGGTGCCGGCGGCGCGCGGGCATCCGGCCGAGCCGGGCGGCTTCCTCCCCGATCGTGTAGCTGGCCAGCAGCGTGGCCCCGCGCCCCGGCATGCCGTCCACGGGCGGGTAGTAGGTCTGCCGGATGCGCCCGCCGGTGGACGAGGCGCCGCCCTCGATGCCGTACGCCCGCCAGAACGGCTCCCTGCAGTGGAAGGCCACCTTGGTGGCCGGGCAGTAGTCGACGTCGTCCAGCACCGCCAGCTTGTCGGCGTCGAACCCCCTCAGGTCCAGGTGGCGCAGCGAGGGGAAGGGCAGCGCGCAGACGGCGAAGTCGGCCTGGCGCACGCTCGTCCGCAGCCCGGTGCGGACCCGGACCAGCACGTCGTCCCGCCGCACCTCGACGCCCACGACCCGGTGGCCGCGCCGCACCGGGCCCCGCAGCCGCTCGGCCAGGCGGCGCGGGAGCCGGTCCATGCCGCCGTGCAGCCGCAGCAGCGCCGGGCTGGTCTCGGTGAGGATGTCGTCCAGGAAGCTGTTGAGCCGCCCGCTGCACCCCGCGCGCAGTTCCGGGTGCGCGGAGAAGAGCGAGTGGAGGTTGACGCGGTCCCCGGCGGCGCCGCGCAGGTGCGGCAGCAGATCGACGTGCGCGACCAGGTCGAGGAGCTGGCGGCGCAGATCCGCGCGGAGCGCCTCGCGCAGGTCGGGCGGGGCGATGGCGTCGACGATGGCCGTCAGCCACGCCCCGAACACCGTGACCTCGTGGCTGTGGGGCAGACCGGGCCGGTGGATTTCCAGGTCGCGCCGGAAGGACTCGCACAGGGGCCGGGCCGCGTCGCGGACGCGCGTGAACCCGGCGGCGGTCCGCAGATACGCGTTTTCCTCCGACAACAGGGTGCTGAACGGGCGGAGCTCCCCGTCGAGCCCCAGCAGCCGGACATAAGCGAGCGTGTGCCGGTGCCGGTCGGGAATGCGCATCGCGCCCAGTTCCACACTGGGCGCGCCGTATCCGGGGCCGAAGCGGTGGGTGTGCACCCGCCCGCCGACGCGCGGGCGGGCCTCCAGGACCTCTACGCGGTGACCGCGCCGTTCCAGCTCGTACGCCGCTACGAGCCCCGCCATTCCGGCGCCGAGCACGAGCACGTTAGCTCCGCCCGTCCGAGCCTCTTTCCGTTCATGAACATGCCAGTCCGACGCGGAGTCAAACATGGAATACCCACCCCCCGATGGAACCCGGAAATTCCGCTTCGGCTTGCACCGTTCCACGCATTTCCGGGTCTGAAGTAAGAATGTTTCAGGACTTCGGGAAATGCAACGCCAATTACCGGCGGCGGCGTTGAACTGCGTATCGGTGATACGCATATCAGCGATGGAGTAAGAGCGGCCTGTCCGGTCGGATACGGACTTTCGTGCGCCCCGCAATCGCTCCCGCGGCCCCCGTGCGCGCCGCCCGCGCGCTCCGCACCCCGGATGACACCCCGCCCACGGGAATACGCCGGGTGCGCACGGTAAGGAAAGGGAGGCTCGCCGGGACGCGGGCACGAGGCGAGGGAGACGTCGGTGAGCGCCATGAGGAACGCGCGGGATGTCGTGGTCATCGGGGCGGGACCGACCGGCCTGACGCTGGCCGTGGCCCTGCGCCGCTACGGCCTGGACACCGTGGTGGTCGAGAAGGAGCCGGGCACCAAGCGCGAACCACGGGCCGGCGTCATCTGGCAGCGCGCCCTGGAAGCGCTGCGCGACCTCGGCTGCGCGGACGCGCTCACGCGCCACGGGCTGCCCCTGAGCCGGGCCGAGTTCCACGTCCGCGGACGCCTGGCCGGAATCCAGGAGATGCGCATGCCCGACACGGCGTTCCCCGGCCCGCTGTCCATCGAGCAGGACGCCGTCGAGAAACTGCTGCACGACCGCCTCCGGCACCTGGGCCCGGACGTCCAGTGGTCCACCGAAGCCCTGGCCGTGCGGACCGGCGAGGACGGCGCCGAGGTCGACCTGCGCGGCCCCGACGGCCGGACCCGCACGATCGGCTGCCGGTGGGTCGTCGGCTGCGAGGGCGCGCACAGCGTCGTCCGCAAGTCGCTGGGCGTCCCCTTCGAAGGGGAACGGCGCCACGACCTCCAGTGCCTGCAGCTCAACGCCGCGCCCGGCTGGAGCCACCCCGGCCACCCCGACGTCACCCGCATCTTCATCAACCTCGGGGTCACCCTGATCACCACCCCCGTGCCCGGCGGCGGCGTGCGCTTCTACGCCTTCCTCCCCGATCCCGACCCCGGGCTTGGGGAACCGCCGAGCCCGCGGGAGATGGAGGCCGTGGTCGCCGCGGCGACCGGCGAACCCTCCGTCCGCCTCACCCCGACGGCTCCCGGCTGGGCGAACCGGTCCCGCTTCCACGACCGCGTCGCGGCCACCCTGCGCCGGGACCGGGCACTGCTCGCCGGGGACAGCGCCCACCTGTGGGCACCCATCGGCGGCCGCGGCCTCAACACCGGCCTGCTCGGCGCCCACAACCTCGGCTGGAAACTCGCCGCCGTCCACCGCGGCTGGAGCCCCGCCACCCTGCTCGACACCTACAGCGACGAGCAGCGCCGCACGGCACTGCACGTCATGCGGGCCATGCGCCGGAACGTCCTGGAGCTGCCCCCGGACCGCCGCACCCTCGCCGCGATCGCCCTGCTCCTCCCGCCCGCGCTGCGCAGCGCCCGCCTCGAACACCGGGGCAACATGCTCCTCAGCGAACTCGCCCGCGATCACCGCGGGAGCGCACTGTCCGCCGGCCGGCACACCCGCGGCGGGCCCCGCCCGGGGGACAGGCTGCCGGACCTGGCCGTCACCAGCGAGACGGGCCCCGGCCGCCTGCACGACCTGCTCTCGTACCAGCGCTGGTCGCTGGTGCTCGTCGGGGGCCCGGACGGCCCGGGCACCGCCGCGCTCCGGAAGCTGACGGACCGCTACGCGCTGCCGATCGGCCTGTTCCACGTCACCCCGCACCCGCGAGGGCGGCGGGCCCTGCCGGACGGCACTCTGCTGCTCACCCGCCCCGACGGCCACATCGGCCTGCGGGCCCGGGCGACGGACCACCGGGCGCTGAAGGCGTACCTGGACCGGTGGTCGGTGCGGCGTGCCTGAGACGGCCCGAGCCGTGGTTGTGGCCGTAGGCCGGACCGCGGACTGCGGGGGCCGGGGGGCCCGCCGCCGTCGGGGCACCCCTCCGGGTGTCCTCGTCACCCGGACGGCCGCCTCGGAAAGCCCCGGGTCGGGCGGCGATCTAGCGTCCGTGACATGACGTCAGCGCCGCGCCGCCCCCGCCCCTTCCGTCGCTCCCGCATCGCCGCCAAGGTCTCGTTGCCGCTCGCCGCCGCCGTGCTCGCGCCCGGACTCACCGGGTGCGCCGGGTCCGACCGGGTCGCCGGCGAGCCCGCCCTCGCCCCCTACTACGCGCAGGACATCACCTGGAAGCCCTGCGCCGAGGAGAAGGACAAGGAGGTCAGAGCCGAGACGGAGCGGGCCGGCGCCACGGCCGAATGCGGCCGGCTCGCCGTCCCCGTCAGCTACGCGGACCTCAAGAAGGGCGACCTGCGGCTCGCCCTCATGCGCTACCGCACCAAGGGCCAGGACGGGCGGAAGGGCTCCCTCGTGGTCAACTTCGGCGGGCCGGGCACGTCCGGCCTGGCCCGGCTCACCGCCTACGGGCCCGACGGGCTCGGCAACGCCGCGACGCGCTACGACCTCGTCACCTTCGACCCCCGCGGCGTCGGCGCCAGCTCCCCGGTGCGCTGCGGCAGCGGCCTGGCGGAACTCCGGCACGGCCCCGGCGCGTCCCCGGCCGGAAGGGACGGCACGGCCGCCTACGCCGAGGCCCAGGGAAAGGCGTTCACGACGTGCCGGACCACCCCGGGCCCGGTCCTCCCGCACGTCGGCACCGTCAACACCGCCCGCGACCTGGACGTGCTGCGCGCGGCCCTGGACGAGGACAAGCTCCACTACCTGGGCTTCTCCTACGGCAGCCGGCTCGGCGCGGTCTACGCCCACCACTTCCCCCGCAACGTCGGCCGGATGGTCATGGACGGCGTCGACGCGCCGGTCCGCGACCCCAAGGGCGCGGCGCTCGCCCGGACCGCGGCCTACCACAAGGCGCTGCGCCACGCGGTGGAGACGTGCACCGCGAAGGGGGACGAGGACTGCATGCTCGGCTCGGACCCCGACGCGGCCATGGCGGACGTGGAGCGGGCCTTCGACGGCCTCGACGACGAGCCCCTGGCCTGGCCCGGCGGCGGCACGCTCGACCGGGCGCGGGCCGTCGCCCAGACCATGGCCCTGCTGCGGTCCCGCGAGGGCCTGCCCGAGACGCAGAACCTGCTGGCCGCCATCGTCTACGGCGTCCGCCCGGGGGAGTCGGCGACCATGGCCCGGGAAGCGGCCGACCAGGCCGCGGGCAGGAGCCCCGACGGGACGTACGACAACTCCGGGGAGGCGATGACCGCGATCGACTGCGCCGACACCGCGACCCGCTACACCGCCGACCAGGTCGCCGACGCCTATGAGGAGTTCGTCGAGGCGTCGCCGGTGTTCGGCCCGTCCATGGTCACGGGCATGGCCGCCTGCACCGGCTGGCCGCTGCGCGGCGACGACGCCTCCCGTGACGTCAGGGCCGTCGGCGCCCCGAAGATCCTGATGCACACCGGCGAGTACGACCCGGCGACCCCCGTCCGGTGGCTGACGGCGATGGCCCGCG
>NZ_JBEYZW010000095.1:0-26131 GCF_040646215.1 Streptomyces sp. NPDC046215
TCGGTCAGCTCCTCGATCGCGGGGCGCAGCCGTTCGACCATGCGCGCGGTGAACGCCTTGTTGACCAGGGTCCGCAGCCGGGTGTGGTCCGGCGGCGCGCAGCGAGGCGCGCTCCGCGCGCCGCTGCATCCGCCGGGCCGCGGCCAGCCGCACGGCCATGCGTTCGGACTCCGCCTCCCTCAGGCGATCGTGCATATGCGCACGTGCCAGAGCTTCTGGGATGAGTTGCATTTCGAGGTTCCTGTTCTGGCGCGAGGCGGTCGCGCTGGATGTGTCACGGGTGGGGGCTTCGGGGCCGAAGGGTTCGGCGGAGGGGCGGTGCATCGTCGGATCCTGCTTCTTGGGGTCGTGCGTCGTGGGGCGGTCGATGGTGCCGAAGACGTTCATGCGGCGACCGGGTTCTTGCGCGGGCGGCCACGGGGCCGCTTGCGGGCGACCACGACGCCCTGGACGAAGAGCTCGCCGCCCCAGACGCCCCACGGCTCACGGCGGTCCAGCGCGCCGGCCAGGCACGCCTCGCGCAGCGGGCAGGTCTGGCAGAGCGACTTGGCGTACTCCACGTCGGCCGGGGTCTCGGCGAAGAAGACCTCCGGGTCATAGCTGCGGCAGGGGACGGGGGTGCCCAGGTTCTCGATGGCGTCGTCGAGGTCGGTGAGGGCGGTCAGGGGGGTCAAGGAGTCCTCCGTGGGGACAGGCGGGGGGATCAGGTCGGTCGCTACTGACGGGGTGTGTGCCTTGAGTTGCACGGTTTCTTTCCTCGTCTGTTGTGCCGGCTTGTGGCCGGACTGGTTCCTCTCGCCCGGGCGAGAGGGCAAACAAAAGGGCCGCGGATCCCGGTGTGGGTTCCGCGGCCCTGGAAGGTGCCGACCTGATCATGCCGATCAGGCTGGATCTCTCCAGGGTTCGAGCCCACGGAAGGCCCACATCGTGTGGTGCTGCTGGTGCTGCGTGGATCCGGCGCCGTTGGTCGTCGCTTCACCGGCATAGGTCTGGCCCTGTGCCGCTGCTGCTGCCCTTACCGCGGACGCCTTGGTCGGTCGCTCATTGATCAGGACGGAACCGGTCCGGAACAGACCGGTGCCCTGGAACGAGAGCGACAGCGCTTCGGCGGACAGGCCGAGGGGACGAATGGCGACGACCGGGCGATCGGTCATTTTGTTGCTGTTCACATCGCAGTTCATGAAGCTGATCACTGGTCTCGCCTCCTCTCGGCGTCTTGGGGACCGGTGCAAACCGATCCGGGTCCGTTCAGTACAACACGGATCCATCGGCTCCCGGAAGAGCCGCTGTCTCCGTGGTCGGAAGGCTATGGGTATGCCGTCCGCGTGCGCAAACTATTTTTCCGGAGATTCTTCGGACGCGTCTTCCGGCGCGTCTTCCGACGTCAGCTCCCTGCCGGCGCAGAGGGCCAGGACATCCGCACCGTACTTCTGAAGCTTCCGTCCTCCTACCCCTGAGATGCACGAGAGCTCCGATTCGGTTCCCGGCGCCGCCTCGGCGATGGCGAGCAGCGTCTTGTCGGTGAAGACGCAGTAGGCGGGCTGGCCGAGCAGACCGGCCTGACCGGCGCGCCAGTCGCGCAGCCGCTCGTACAGCGCCTCGTCCAGCTCGGAGGGGCAGTCCTCGCAGCGCATCAGCTTGATCTCGCCCGCGTCCGTGAGCGTTTTGGCACAGACGCGGCACCGCGCGGGCCCACGGCGCTTACGGCCGCCGCCCGCGCCCCGCTCGACGCCGAACCCGCCGTCGCCTCCGGGGGCGGCGGCCGGGCGGGTGGCGGCGGAGCCGGGCCGCAGCCCGTTCAGGAAGCGGCTGGGCCGCCGCGAGGGGCGGCCGCCCGGGGCGCGCGACAGCGACCAGGACAGGGAGAGGTGGCGGCGGGCCCGCGTGACGCCCACATAGAGCAGCCGGCGCTCCTCCTCGATCTGCTCATCGGTCTTGGCATAAGTGATCGGGATCATGCCCTCGGTGAGACCGACCAGGAAGACGGCGTCCCATTCCAGACCCTTGGCCGCGTGAAGTGAGGCGAGAGTCACACCCTCCACCGTGGGGGCGTGCTGGGCGCTCGCCCGCTCGTCCAGCTCGGCGACGAGATCTCCGAGGGTGGCGTCGGGCCGGGCCCGGGCGAAGTCCTCCGCGAGCCGCACCAGGGCCGCGAGGGACTCCCAGCGGTCGCGGACCGCACCCGAGCCGGCGGGGGGCTCGGGCGTCCAGCCACGGGTGCCCAGGACGGCCCGCACCTGGGACGGCACGTCGTCGGCGTCGGCGAGCTGCGGGTCGGAGTGGCCTCCGGCGCGGGCGGCGCCGCGCAGCAGCAGCCCGGCCTCGCGCACCTCGGGGCGCTCGAAGAACCGCTCGGCCCCACGCAGCTGATAGGGCAGCCCCGCGTCCGCGAGGGCCTGTTCGTAGACCTCGGACTGGGCGTTGATGCGGTAGAGGATCGCGATGCCGCTGGCGGGCACCCCGGCGTCCATGAGCTCCCGGACGCGGCGGGCGATGCCCTCGGCCTCCGCGGGCTCGTCGGCGTACGCGGTGTAGCCGGGCTCGGGGCCCGCCTCCCGCTGGGAGACCAGCTCCAGGCGGTGCTCGGCGGCCCGGCCGCGGGCCTGGGAGAGCAGCCCGTTGGCGAGGCGGACGACCTGGGGGGTGGAGCGGTAGTCCCGGACGAGTCTGACGAGCGTGGCCCGGGGGTGGCGGTGGCGGAAGTTCAACAGGTGGTCGGGGGTGGCGCCGGTGAAGGAGTAGATGGTCTGGCTGGCGTCCCCGACCACGCAGAGGCTGTCGCGGTCGCCCAGCCACAGCTCCAGGAGCCGCTGCTGGAGGGGGCTGACGTCCTGGTACTCGTCCACGACGAAGTGCTGGTACTGCCGGCGGACCGTCTCGGCGATGTCGTGGCGGTCCTGGAGGACGCCGACCGTGAGCAGCAGGACGTCCTCGAAATCGATCACTCCGCGGTCGCGCTTGAGCTGCTCGTACGTCCCGTAGATCCGGGCGATCTCGGCGGGGTCGCGGGGGGCCTCGCGGCCGGCTTTGGCGGCGGCGGGGGCGTAGTCCTCGGGGACGGTCTGGGTGACCTTGGACCATTCGATCTCGCCCGTGACGTCCCGCAGCTCGTTGCGGTCGAGCCGGACGCGGCAGCGGGCCGCGGCCTCGGCGACCAGCTGGACCTTCCGCTCGACCAGGCGCGGCACGTCACCGCCGACGGCCTTGGGCCAGAAGTACTGGAGCTGGCGCAGCGCGGCCGAGTGGAACGTGCGGGCCTGGACGCCGCCCGCGCCGAGCTGGCGCAGTCGGCCGCGCATCTCGCCGGCGGCGCGGTTGGTGAAGGTGACGGCGAGCACGCTGGAGGGCTGGAGCATGCCGGACCGCACGCCGTAGGCGATGCGGTGGGTGATCGCGCGGGTCTTGCCCGTACCGGCTCCGGCCAGCACGCACACCGGTCCGTCGAGGGCCGTGGCCACCTCGCGCTGCTCGGGGTCGAGCCCTTCGAGCACCGCGTCGGCAGAGTCCGGGACCTGCGGGAAGAGGGAGGAGTGCGTTGCTGCTGTCACCCCGCCATGCTGCCAGGTCGGCGGGGGCGACCGGGAACGCTGTCCACAGGCGGGCCCGGCCAGTAGTACTAATGCGGGGAATGGCTGCGGATAGGTGCGTGTTCTATCACTGCCGTAACACCCACGACCGAGACACCGGAACCGAAGGAGCACGAGGACGCATGTCGGGCACCGTGACGATGTACAGCACCACCTGGTGCGGCTACTGCCGCCGGCTCAAGAGCCAGCTGGACCGCGAGGGAATCGCCTACAACGAGATCAACATCGAGCACGACGCCGACTCGGCGGCCTTCGTGGAGAAGGCGAACGACGGCAACCAGACCGTTCCGACGGTCCTGGTGACGCCGGTGAGCGGTGGCGCGGCGGTCACGATGACCAACCCGTCGCTGGCGCAGGTCAAGCAGGCTCTCGCTTCCTGACCCGCCTCCTGACCGGCTTCTCGCCCCGGCCTCCCGGCAGCGGGAGGCACTCGGCCGGGGGTCACCGTCTCGGCTGAGGCGGTGACCCGGCCTCCGGCTCAGACGCGGCTCGGGCCCTGCGGCAGCGGCTCGCCGTACCAGAGTTCGAGCAGGCGGGCCGCGATCGAGATGCCCGTGGGGGGCAGGACCTCCCCGGACGCGAACGCCGCCCGCAGATCCGCCCGTGAGAACCAGCGGGCCTCGTGGATCTCCTCGCCGTCCACCTGGATGTCGCGGGACGTGGCCCGCGCCATGAAGCCCAGCATCAGGCTGGAGGGGAAGGGCCAGGGCTGGCTGGCGACGTACTCCACGTCACCGACCGTCACGCCCGCCTCCTCGGCGACCTCGCGCCGCACGGCCTGCTCGATGGACTCGCCCGGCTCGACGAAGCCCGCGAGCGTCGAGAAGCGGCCCTCCGGCCAGTGCACCTGGCGGCCCAGCAGCGCCCGGTCCTCCTCGTCCGTGACCAGCATGATCACGGCCGGGTCGGTCCGGGGGTAGTGCTCGGCGCCGCACGCCTGGCAGCGGCGGATGTGCCCCGCGGCCGCCACGACCGTGCGCTCACCGCAGCGCGAGCAGAAGCGGTGCAGCCGCTGCCAGTTCTCCAGGGCCACCGCGTGCACCAGCAGCCCGGCGTCGCGCGGCGACAGCAGCAGCCCCGCCTCGCGCAGCCCCGCCGGGCGCGCCGACTGGTCCATCCGGCCGGGCAGCGCGTCCTTCTGGAGGGCGAAGTAGGCGATGCCCTCCTCGTCCTGTCCCAGGAAGTAGCGGTGCGTCTCGGTCACGGGCGCGTCGAACGCGGGGGTCATGACCAGCTCGGTGCGGCCGTCGGGGGTGTCGTCGACCAGCACCTGCCCGCCGGAGACCACGAACACCCGCGTGGAGGGGTGGCTCCACGCGGCGGCGAGCCACGCCTCGTCCAAGCGGTGGTGCGCGGCACGGTCGATGCCGCTGTCGCCGCTGAGCGTGATGGGCCGGGCGGCGGCGAGATCGGTCCAGGTGGTCACGGCTGCTTCCAACTCCCCCTGTGAATGGTGGTGGTACGTGCGGGGCCGGGGCTCAGCGGACGCGCCCGTGCCCGGCGAGGTCGGCCCACAGATGGGCGGCGGTCTCGACGCCCTTCATGAGGAGGTCCAGTTCGACCTTCTCGTTCGGCGCGTGCCAGCCGTCCGAGGGCACCGAGATGCCCAGGAACAGCACGGGCACGCCGAGCACGTCCTGCAGGTCGGCGGCCGGGCCCGAGCCGCCCTCCCGCGTGTAGCGGACCTGCTGCCCGAAGGCCCGCTCCATGGCCCGCGTGACCGACTGGAGGTAGGGGTGGTCGAGCGGCGTCAGGCAGGGCCGGGTCGCGCCCCAGAAGGTGATCTCGTGGCGGATGCCGTCGGGGAGGCGCTCGGCGACCCACTGGCGCACGGCCTGCTGCACCCGCTCGGCGTCCTGTCCGGCGACCAGCCGGAAGGAGAGCTTCAGCTGGGCGGTGGACGGGACGATCGTCTTGCCGCCGGGGCCCTGGTAGCCGCCGCCGAGGCCGTTGACCTCGGCGGTGGGCCGGGCCCAGATCCGCTCCAGGGTGGTGTGGCCGGCCTCGCCGCGCGCGGCGTGGGAGTGGGCGGTGCCCAGCCACCGCTTCTCGTCGAAGGGCAGCTCGGCGAAGAGCTCACGCTCGCGGTCGGTCAGCTCCACGACGCCGTCGTAGAAGCCCGGGATCGCGACCCGGAGCTCCTCGTCGTGCAGCGCGGCGGCCAGCCGGGCGGCCTCCAGGGCGGGGTTGGGCACCGCGCCGCCGAACGAGCCGGAGTGGATGTCCTGGTCCGGCCCGTAGAGGTCGATCTGGCAGTCGGTGAGGCCGCGCATGCCGGTGCAGACGGTCGGGGTGTCCTCCGACCACATGCCGGTGTCGGAGACGATCACCGTGTCGCAGGCGAGGCGGTCGGCGTGGGCCCGGACGAGGTCGGGGAAGTGCACCGAGCCGGACTCCTCCTCGCCCTCGACCAGCAGCTTGAGGTTGACCGCGGGGGCCGTGCGGCCGGTCGCGGCGAGGTGGGCGCGGACGCCCAGGGTGTGGAAGAAGACCTGTCCCTTGTCGTCCGCGGCACCGCGGGCGTAGAGCTTCCCGTCCTTGACGACGGGCTCGAAGGGCTCGGTGTGCCAGCCGTCCTCGCGGGCGGCGGGCTGGACGTCGTGGTGGCCGTAGACCAGGACCGTGGGGGCGTTCTCGTCACCCGAGGGCCACTCGGCGAACACCGCCGGGGCGCCGTCGGTCTCCCAGACCTCCGCCGTGGGAAAGCCCGTCTCGATGAGCTTCGCGGCCAGCCACTCGGCGCTGCGGCGCACCTCGGGGGCGCGCTCCGGGTCGGCCGACACCGAGGGGATGCGGAGCCATTCGACGAGATCGTCGAGAAACGCGGCGCGGTGGCCCTCGATAAACGCGCGGACGGCGCTGTCCGGTGTGTCGCTCATGGCATCGAGCCTAACCGGCCACGCGGAGTGACCATGACCGGGCGCCCTCACGCGCGCTCCCCGAGCAGGAGCCTTTCGAGTCCTTCGCGGTCGGGCAGGCCGGCCGGGCGCACGGTCTCGGCATCGCGTATGTAGACGAACGCGGCGGTGACGGCGGACAGCGGCAGGCCGTGCTGCTCGGCCCAGGCGACGCGGTAGATCGCGAGCTGGAGGGGGTCCGCGTCGTGGGTGCGGCTCGTCTTCCAGTCGACGATCTCGTAGGTGTCGCCGTGGGGGCCGCGCTCGCGGTAGACCGCGTCAATCCGGCCGCGGATCACTCGGCCCGAGAGGGTGAGCTGGAAGGGCGCCTCCACGCGGTACGGGGTGCGGCGGGCGTAGGGGGTGCGCTCGAATGCCTCCTTGAGCGCGGCGAGGTCCCGCTCGTCGGCGATCTCGGGTGCGTCCTCCTCGTCGGCCGCCCCGCCCGGCAGCTCGTCGGGGCCGAACATCGGCAGGGGCAGGGGCTCGAAGCGGGACTCGATCCAGGCGTGGAGGCGGGTGCCGCGGCGGGCCGCGGGCTGCGGCGGGCGGGGCATGGGGCGGGCCAGCTCGCGCGCGAACCCCTCGGGGTCGGCGGCGAGCCGCATCAGCTGCGAGGCGCTCATCGACGACGGCAGGACCACCTCGCGCACGCTCGCGCGGGCGCGCCGCAGCTCACCGGCGAGCGCGTCGAGGTCGCGGTCCCAGGAGCCGACGAGGCGCGCCTCCTCGGGCAGGAGCCGGGGCCCTGTGGGCGGCTCGGGCCACTCCTCGCCGGGCCCCGGGTGCGGCTGGCCTGCGACGGCCTCACCGGACCGGACAGGGTGCCGGTGCGCGTGCCCCGCGGGCCACTCCCCCGGCTCCTCACCGGGCGAGGCGGGATACGGGTGCCCGGCGGGAACCACCGGCTCCTCGGCGGGGGAGATGGCGTGCTGGTGCCCGGCGGGGGCCCCGGGGACAGCAGGAAAGGCGCCGCCGGGGGCATGTGGGTGCTCGCGTCCGGGGGCGGCCGGGTCCGGTGCCTGCCGGGGTGCGGGCACCGGGGGGTGCACGGCGTCGCCGGAGCAGGCCGGTCCGGGCTCGTCAGGGCGCGCGGGAGCCTCGAAGGGACCGTCAAGGCGATCGGCCGAGGGCTCGGGGAACCCTGCCGGGCCGGCACCCGGCAGGTGCGCGGGGTCGTCCGCCCCGCTGCCGGGATGCCCGTCCGCGACGGGCTCCACCGGCTCGGGCCCGTGCGGGCCGCCGTCAGGGTGCCCGGGCCGGGGCCCTGAGGGCTGGACGTGCCCGTCGGGGCGGACCGCGGCTCCGTCGGCGGGGTGGGGGCGCTGTTCCACCGGCCGGGGCGCCGACGGGGCGTCCGGCGTGTGCGGGCGCGTGGTCAGGAGGCCGTCCCAGTCCACCGGCTCATCGTCCTCCGGCGGCGGGGGCAGCTCCTCCTCGTCCTCCGCTTCCTCCTCGGGCGGGGGCCGGTCCGGGTCGTGGGCGGGCTCCGGGGCGGGGGCCGGACGGTCGAGGTGGGCCAGGACCGCGTCCGCGGCGGCGCGACGGCGGGCCAGGGACGCCGGGTCCAGCGGCAGGGGCCAGGACCGGTCGGTGGCCGACTCCTCCAGGGCGGGGTTCTCGGCGCCCTCCTCCGGCGCGTCGGCCCACGCCTCGACCTCCCCGTGGCCCGCCTCGCAGTGCTCGCGCAGGGCTTCGAGGAAGACGGACGGGCCGCGGGGCTTCTTCTGGCTGGGCCCCCACCAGTGGCCGGAGCCCAGGAGCAGGGACCGGGGGCGGGTGAAGGTGACGTACCCCAGGCGGAGCTCTTCGATCCGCTGGTGTTCCTTCATGGCGGCCTTGAAGGCGGCCATGCCCTTGGCGTCCCACGCCTCTACGTCGGGGAGGGTGTCCGTGTCGCCCCGGAGGGCGTGCGGCAGCACCTTCGCCTGGGCCGTCCAGGACTCGCGCGCCTGCTCGCTGGGAAACGTCTTGGTGACGAGGCCGGGGACGGCCACGACGTCCCACTCCAGGCCCTTGGACTTGTGCGCGGTGAGGATCTTCACGGTGTTCTCCCCGCCGGGGAGGGAGCTGTCGAGCCCCTTCTCGTACTGGGCGGCGGTGCGCAGGAAGCCGAGGAAGGCGAGCAGCGTGGCCTCGCCGTCGACGGCGGCGAAGCCCGCGGCGATGTCCAGGAAGCGGGAGAGCGTCTCCCGGCGGCGGGCGGCCAGGGCGTGCGGCGAGGCCGAGAGCTCGATCTCCAGACCCGTGGTGGCGAGCACCCGGTGGAGGACGTCCATCAGGGGGTCGGCCAGGGAGCGCCGCAGGTCGCGCAGTTCCGCCGCGAGGCGGGCGAAGCGGACGCGGGCCTCGGCGGAGAAGGGCAGCCCGTCGTCCGGGGCGCCGCCCGGCCTGGTGGGGCCCGCCGGGGTCAGGAAGGTGTCGAGGGCGTCGGCGAGGGAGACGACCTCGGAGGGGTCGGTGCCTTCGACGGCCTCGGCGAGCCGGCGCTCGGGGTCCGTGCCGGTGCCCCCGTAGGGCACGAGGGTGCGGGCGCGGCGGCCCAGCAGGGCGAGGTCACGGGGGCCGATGCGCCAGCGGGGGCCGATCAGGAGACGGACGAGCGCGGCGTTGGCGGTGGGGTCCTGGAGGACCTCGCAGACGGCGACGAGGTCGGCGACCTCCGGCAGGTGCAGCAGCCCGGACAGGCCGACGACCTCGACGGGGACGTCCCGCTCGACGAGCGCGCCCTGGATCTGCGCGAAGTCGGCGGCCGTGCGGCACAGCACGGCGATGTCCCCGGGGCGGGTGCCCGTGCGCACCAGGTGGGCGAGGGAGCCCGCGAGCCAGTCGAGCTCCTCCGCGTGGGTGGGCAGGAGGGCGCAGCGCACCACGCCGTCCCGCTCGGCGCCGGGGGCGGGGCGCAGGGCTTCGACGCCCTCGTGGCGCTCGCGCAGCTCGCCCGCCAGGCCGTTGGCCAGGCCGAGGAGACGGCCGCCGCTGCGGCGGTTCTCGCTGAGGGAGAACCGCTGGGCGGGGCGGCCGTCGGCGTGGGGGAAGTGCAGCGGGAAGTCGTCCAGGTTGGCCACGGAGGCGCCGCGCCAGCCGTAGATGGCCTGGCAGGGGTCGCCGACGGCGGTGACGGCGTGGCCGGTGCCGCCGCCGAAGAGGCCGGAGAGCAGCAGCCGCTGGGCGACGGAGGTGTCCTGGTACTCGTCGAGGAGGACGACGGCGAACTGCTCGCGCATGATCCGCCCCACCTCCGGGCGGGTGCGGGCCAGCTCGGCGCACAGGGCGATCTGGTCGCCGAAGTCCAGCAGATCGCGGCGGCGCTTCTCCTCGCGGTACGCGCCGACGAGCTCCAGGAGCTCGCGGCGGGCGCGGGCGGCCTCGGGGGCCTTGCGCAGGTCGGGGTTGGAGAGCTTGGCGCCCTCCAGGGCGGCGAGCAGCTCGGTGTCGTACGCGCGGAGCCTCTCCGGTGGCACGAGGTGCTCGGAGAGCTCGCCGTCGAGGGCGAGGAGATCGGAGACGAGGTCGCCGAAGGAGCGGGTGAGCGCCGGGTAGGGGCCCGGGGAGGTGCGCAGGACGCGGGCGGCGAGCTGGAAGCGGGTGGCGTCGGCGAGCAGGCTGGAGCCGGGCTCCAGGCCGATGCGCAGCCCGTGCTCCTTCAGGAGCCGGCCGGCGAAGGCGTGGTAGGTGGAGATCTGCGGGTCCCCGGGGGCCTGGTCGGGGTCGGCGGGAACGGCGGGGTCGGGGTCGGTGACGCCCGCCTCGACGAGTGCCTTGCGGACGCGCTCGGCCAGCTCGCCGGCGGCCTTGTTGGTGAAGGTGAGACCGAGGACCTGCTCGGGGGCGACCTGACCGGTGCCGACCAGCCAGACGACGCGCGCCGCCATGACGGTCGTCTTGCCCGACCCGGCGCCGGCCACGATGACCTGCGGGGCCGGCGGCGCGGTGATGCAGGCCGTCTGCTCCGGGGTGAAGGGGATGCCGAGGAGCTCCTTGAGCTGCTCGGGATCGGTCAGGCGCGGGGTCACGGCATCCACGCTAACGGGACCCTGTGACAATGCCGCCGGGCCGGGCGGCGTCACTCCACGACCTGCCGTCCCTCGGGCCGGGCGGTGCACGAGGCGCGGAAGGAGCAGTGCTGGCAGTGCCGACCGGGGCGGGGGGCGAACCGCTCCTCCAGGACCCGGCCGGCCGCCTCGGCGAGCAGCCCGCCGATCCACTCCCCCTCCCCCTCGCTCAGGGGCTCCTGGGCCTGCACCTTGGGAAGGGTGTCTCCGCCGTCCTTCTTCGCCGCGCCCTGCCGGAGCTGGACGAGCTCGGCGCCGCCCGCGCGGGGCCGTGTCCCGCCGAAGAGGCCGTCGACAGCGCCCTCCTCGACCGCCCGCTGGTAGACGGCGAGCTGGGGGTGGCGGGCGACGTCGCGGGCGGAGACCGGGCCTTTGCCGGTCTTGAAGTCGACGACGTAGGCGTGGCCGTCGGCGTCGGCCTCCACGCGGTCCATGGAGCCGCGGACGCGCACCTGATAGCCGTCGTCGGTCTTCAGGACGACGTCGAAGGCGTGCTCGGTGGCGACCGGGGTCCGGCCGCCGCGCTCCATCACGTGCCAGCGCAGGAAGCGTTCCAGGGCCGCCCGGGCGTTCTCCTTCTCCTGCGCCGACTTCCAGGGGGCGTCGAAGCCGATGGCGTCCCAGACGGAGTCGAGGCGTTCCATGAGGACGGCGAGGTCGGCCGGGGTGCGGCCGGAGGCGACCTCGTCGGCGAGGACGTGCACGACGTTGCCGAAGCCCTGGGCGGCGGTCGGCGGGGCGTCCGCCTTCACCTCCCGGCCGAGGAACCACTGCAGCGAGCAGGTGTTGGCGAGCTGGTCCAGGGCCGAGCCGGACAGGGCGACGGGCCGGTCCCGCTCGCGCAGGGGCACCTCGCTGTGCGTCGGCTCGTGCAGGCCCCACCAGCGGTAGGGGTGGGCTGCCGGGACGAGCGGCTGTCCCTCGTCGTCGCGCAGGGCCGCGAGCCGGGCGAGCCGCTCGGCGGCCGCGGCCCGCAGGGCGGCCGAGGCGGCCGGGTCGACGGTGGTGGCGCGCAGTTCGGCGACGAGCGCGGCGACGGCCAGGGGGCGGCGCGGGCGCTGCGTGACGTCGACGGGTTCGGTGCCCAGCTCGGCGAGGAACCGGGACGGCTGGTCGCCGTCCTCGGCGGCCGCCTTGACGGCGGTGACGACCAGGCGCTCGGCGGCGCGCGTGGCCGCCACGTAGAACAGGCGGCGCTCCTCGGCGAGCAGGGCGCCGGGGCTGAGGGGTTCGGCGAGGCCGTCGCGGCCGATGCGGTCGGCCTCCAGGAGGGAGCCGCGGCGGCGCAGGTCGGGCCAGAGGCCCTCCTGGACGCCGGCGACGACGACGAGCCGCCACTCCAGGCCCTTGGAGCGGTGGGCGGTCATCAGCCGTACGGCGTCGGGGCGCACGGCCCGGCGGGTGAGGGTGTCGGCCGCTATGTCCTGGGCCTCCAGCTCGTCCAGGAAGTTCAGGGCGCCGCGGCCGCCGGTGCGCTCCTCGGCGCGCGCGGCGGTCTCGAAGAGGGCGCACACCGCGTCGAGGTCCCGGTCGGCGTTGCGGCCGCCGGCGCCGCCGCGGCGGGCGGCGCGCTCCAGCCGCTGGGGCCAGGGGGTGCCGTTCCACAGCTCCCAGAGGGCCTCTTCGGCGGTGGCGCCGTTCGCGAGCAGGGCGCGCGTGGTGCGGAGCAGCGCGCCGAGGCGCTGAGCGCCCCGCGCGTAGGAGGCGTCGTGCGCCGCCAGGCGCTCGGGCTCGGCGAGCGCTTCGGCGATGAGCTCGTCCGAGGGCCTCGGTACGGGGTGGCCTGCGGCCCGCTCCTCGTCCCGGAGGGCCCGGCCGAGCCGGCGGAGGTCGGCGGAGTCCATGCCGCCGAGGGGCGAGGTGAGGAGGGCGAGCGCGGTCTCCGCGTCCAGCCAGGGCGCTCGCGCCGGCGGTGCGGGGTGGGGGTGGCCCGGGTCGGTGGCTTCGGCGGCCGGCCGGGTGCTGCCGCCGGCGGGGGCCTGAGCCTCATCCGTCCGTCCGGCGCCGCTGGGCGCGGAAGACCGCACCTCGGCGCTCGCCGCACCGAGCGTCCACGCGACACCCTGCCGCGTGGGCGCCGCACCCGGACCGGTGATCTCGACGGCCGGATCGGCGCCGCTGCCCGCGGAAGACCCGGCGGGCGGGCCCGCCGCACCGGCTCGCCCCGCGACGCCCCCCGGGGCCGACGCCTCACCCGAACCGGTGACGGCGACCGGCCCGGCGCTGCCGACCGCGGGGACTTCCGCCCCGGCCTCGTCCACCTGACCGGCGCTGTCGCCCGCCGGGGCCTGAGCCTCGTCCGCCTGCCCGGCACTGCTGCGCGCGGAGCACTCCGCGACACCCTCCGCCGCCGACGCCTCACCCGAACCGGTGACCACGACAACCTCGCCGACCTCGTCAGCCTCATCGACCCCGTCGGCAGCCGTCTCCGCGGCGAGCCGTCTCTCGGCCGCGCGCGGTGCCCGGTCCTGGCCGGGTCCGGCCGCGCTGCCGGCGTCGCCGGCCGCACGCACGCCGGTCACGGCGGCCTGCGCGCCCTCCGGAGGATGCGCGGAAGCGCCCGCCGGGCCGGCCCCGAGTCGCTCCTCCTCGGGCGGGAGATCCGGCGCGAGATCGCCCGCCCTCGGCGCGGGCGCGCCGGCCCCCGTCGACTCCGCCACCGCGCGCAGGGCCGTCAGCAAAGGGCCCACCGCGGGTTCATGACGCAGCGGGATGTCGTCGCCGTCCACCTCCACGGGGACGCCCGCCGACGTGAGGGCCCGGCGCAGGCCCGGTATCGAGCGGGAGCCCGCGCGGACCAGCACGGCCATCTCCTGCCAGGGGACGCCGTCCTCCAGGTGCGCGCGGCGCAGGATGTCGGCGATGTTGTCGACCTCGGAGCCCGCCGTGGGATAGGTGTACGCCTCGACGCGGCCCCCGTCGCGGACGGCGGCGAGGTCCCGGTGCGCCTGTACCGCGCGGGCCGGGAGGCGGGTCAGGGGCATCCGGCGGGTGAGCAGCCGGGTGGCCGCGAGCAGGCCCGCGGCGGAGCGGCGCGAGGTGGTCAGGACCTCGACGGGGGCCGCGGAGCCGTCGCGGCGCGGGAAGGCGTCGGGGAAGTCGAGGATGCCGTTGATGTCGGCGCCCCGGAAGGCGTAGATCGACTGGTCGGGGTCGCCGAAGGCGACCAGCGTGCGGCCGCCGCCCGCGAGCGCGCGCAGCAGCCGCACCTGGGCCGCGTCGGTGTCCTGGTACTCGTCGACGAAGACGGCGTCGTACCGCCCGGCCAGGTCCGTGCCGACCTCCGGGCGCTCGGCGAGCAGCACCGCCCGGTGGACGAGTTCGGCGTAGTCGAGCACGCCGCGGGCGTCGAGGACGTCGAGGTACTCGGCGAGGAAGTCCGCGGCGGCGGCCCAGTCGGGCCGCCCGGTGCGGGCGGCGAAGGCGCCGAGCGAGGCGGGGCCGAGGCCCAGCTCGCGGCTGCGGGCGAGGACCGCGCGCACCTCGTCGGCGAAGCCGCGGGTGGTCAGGCAGGCGCGCAGTTCGTCGGGCCAGCGCACCGCGCCGCGCCCCTCCCGCTCCAGGCCGGCCTGGCCTGCGAGGAGCTCGCGCACGACGGCGTCCTGCTCGGGGCCGGACAGCAGCCGCAGCGGGTCGACGAACAGGTCGGCGTCCTGGTGGGCGCGGACGAGGGCGTAGCAGTACGAGTGGAAGGTCGTGGCCTGAGGGCCCTGGGCGGCGCCGCCTAGCCGGGCGGCCATCCGGTCGCGGAGTTCGACGGCCGCCTTGCGGCTGAAGGTCAGGACGAGGATCCGCTCGGGGGCGGTGCCCTGCCGCACCCGCCGGGCGACCGCTTCCACCAGGGTCGTGGTCTTGCCCGTGCCCGGTCCGGCCAGGACCAGCAGCGGGCCTTCCCCGTGGTCAACCACGGCGCGCTGGCGTGCGTCCAGCCCAGGAGGGGCCGTGGGGCCCGGCCGGGTGCGCACGAGGCGGTAGGCGCCCGGGGAGGGCTGCGGCGCCTGGCCGTGCGCCGTGCCGGTCGCGGCGGTGGAAAGGGAGGAACTCACGTGGGTTGCCGGTCCTGGTGGGGGTGCGGGAAGTCGTGCGGCGGTACGGCCCGGTGGCTCGGACGCGCCGGGCGGGGGGCCTGGGGGTGACGGCGGGTCCCGACGCTACGCCAGTGAGCCCGTGGGGCGCAGGGTGTCCCGGTGGCCGGCGCACGCCGTCGGCGGTCTCACCCGTTCGGGTAAGTCCTTGGGCGCACTGGGCGGGGGGTGGCCGGGCCGCCCCCGGGCGGCGGATGCTGTCAGGTGTGAGGAGTCACACCGGCGGGGCCGCTGCCGGAGGCGTCACCCGGATCTCCGCCGGGGGTGCCGTCCCAGCGGGCCCGTGCCATGGCGAGGCGGGGCAGGTGCCCTCCGGCGGAGCGGGTGGCCTCCCGCAGCGGGGTGCCCTCCTCGCGGTAGTGGCCGAGGGCGCGCAGCTCGTGGCCGGGCAGCAGGGCGCCGTCCGAGCGGACCACGCGCCACCACGGGGCCAGGCCGCCGTAGAGGGCCATGACCCGGCCCACCTGCCGGGGCCCGCCCTCGCCCAGCCACTCGGCGACGTCCCCGTAGGTCATCACCCGGCCGGGCGGGATCAGCTCGGCGACGGCCAGCACCCGCTCCGCGTACTCGGGCAGCTCGGCGACCGGTCCGCGGCCTTCCCGCACGTCCTCGCTCACCCGCCCCATCCTGCCGTACCCCGCCGACAGCGCCCGGGCCCCGGCCCGTGGCATCCTCTTCCCAAGATCACCCAGAGTGCGTATCCGCACTACACGGCGTACGATCCGGAGTCCGCGCCCCCGAAATGCACCCTGATGCCCCCTCGCCCGGTGGGGCCATGCCACCATCTTCCGGGCGGTGACTGGTGATACGAGACCAAGAAGAGAAGACGGAGCGGCAGCAGGGCGCAGGGCCTCGGGAAGAGGCCGGCGCTCCCGAAGCGCTGCCCGGCTCCGGCGACCGGCGGGCCGGCGGGCCCCGGTCCGGTGACGGCGACGGCGGCGACGGGCCGTCCCGTGCCGCCTACCCGTGCGCGGACGGCGAGGCCCACATCGACCAGGTGTCCGGTGACGAGCCGCTGCTGCCCGCCCGGGTGCACCGCCCGGCCGACCTCGTCCGGCTGTTCCTCGGCATCGTCGGCATCGCCGTCGTGCTCGCCCTCGCGGCCTTCGCCCACGGCACGACGTCCGGCCTGGAGAAGGACATCAGCGACAGCACCGGCCGGGCGCCGGAGCTGCTGGCGAACTTCGCGGGCCTCGCGGCCAACATCGCGATCTTCATCGTGCCGGTGGCGTTCGCCATCGAGCGGCTCATCAAGCGGGACGGGCTGCGCATCGCCGACGGCGTGCTCGCCGCCGTGCTCGCGCACGGCGTGTCCCTCGCGACGGACCTGTGGGTGGCCCAGACGGCCCCCGCGTCGATCCGTGAGGCGCTGACCCAGCCCGCGCCCACCGGCGGCTTCACCGACCCCGTACACGGCTATCTGGCCCCCGTGATCGCCTACATGACGGCCGTGGGGATGTCCCGGCGGCCGCGCTGGCGGGTCGCGATGTGGGCGGTGCTGCTGCTGGACGCCTTCGCCGTGCTGGTCAACGGGTACACCACACCGTTCTCGATCGTCACGACCGTGCTGATCGGCTGGACCGTCGCCTACGGCACGCTCTACGCGGTCGGCTCCCCGAACGTCCGGCCCACCGGCCGACACCTCCTGGCGGGGCTGCGGCGCGTCGGCTTCAAGCCGGTCACCGCGCTGCGCGCCGAGGACAGCGCCGACGCCGAGCCCTCCCCGCACCACGACCGGGGCCGCCGCTACATCGTCACCCTGGAGGACGGGCCGCCGCTCGACGTCACCGTCGTCGACCGGGAGCAGCAGGCGCAAGGGTTCTTCTACCGCGTATGGCAGCGCCTGGCGCTGCGCGGCATCACCCAGCGCCGCAGCCTCCAGTCGCTGCGCCAGGCCCTCGAACAGGAGGCGCTGCTCGCCTACGCGGCCATCGCCGCCGGCGCCAACGCCCCCAAGCTCATCGCCACCTCCGAGCTGGGCCCGGACGCCGTCATGCTCGTCTACGAGCACATCGGCGGCCGCACCCTGGGCGCCGTGCCCACCGAGGAGATCACCGACGAGCTGCTGGCGGGCGCCTGGCGGCAGGTGCAGGCGCTGCAGTCGCGCCGGATCGCCCACCGCAGGCTCGACGGCGACGCCCTTCTGGTGGATCGTTCCGGCAACGTCGTCCTGACGGACCTGCGCGGCGGCGAGATCGCGGCGGGCGACCTGGTGCTGCGCATGGACGTGGCCCAGCTGCTCGTCACCCTCGGGCTGCGCGTGGGGGCCGAGCGGGCGGTGGCCACGGGCGTGGAGGTCCTCGGCCCGGACGCCGTCGCGGACAGCCTCCCGCTGCTCCAGCCGCTGGCGCTCACCCGCGTCAGCCGGGGGACGCTGCGGCAGCTGGCCCGCGAGCGGTCCCAGCGCGAGCGCGAGACGGTGCTGGAGGCGGCGCGCGCGGCGAAGGAGGCCAAGGAGGAGCAGGCGGCCGAAGAAGGCGCCGAGGTGCCGCCCGCGGAGGACCGCAAGGCGCTCAAGGCCGAGCGGCAGGCCGAGAAGAAGGCCATCGACGAGGCGCTGGAAGAGGCCCGCGAGGAGGATCTGCTGTCGCAGATCCGCCAGCAGGTCCTCCTGATCCGGCCGCAGGCGCCGATAGAGCCCGTGCGGCTGGAGCGGATCAAGCCCCGGACGCTGATCAGCTTCGTGGCGGGCGCGTTCGCGGCGTACTTCCTGCTGTCCCAGCTCACGCACGTGAAGTTCGGCGATCTCGTCGACAAGGCCAACTGGGCGTGGGTGGCGGTCGCGGTGGCCTTCCAGGCGCTGACGTACGTCGCCGCCGCGATGAGCCTGCTGGGCTTCGTCCCGGAGAAGGTGACGTTCGGGCGGACGGTCCTGGCGCAGGTCGCCGGCTCGTTCGTGAAGCTCGTCGCCCCGGCGGCGGTCGGCGGCGTGGCGCTCAACACGCGCTTCCTGCAGCGTGCGGGGGTCCGGCCGGGCCTGGCGGTGGCGAGCGTGGGCGCGTCCCAGCTCTTCGGCCTGGCCTGTCACATCCTGCTGCTGCTGTCGTTCGGCTATGTGACCGGCACCGAGCGCAGCTCGTCCATCGGCCCGTCGCGGACGGTCATCGGCGGGCTGCTGACGGCGGCGGTGCTCGTGCTGGTCGTGGCGGCCATTCCGGTGCTGCGGAAGTTCGTCTCGACGCGGGTGCGGTCGCTGTTCGCGGGCGTCGTGCCGCGCATGCTGGACGTGCTCCAGCGGCCGCAGAAGCTGTGCGCGGGCATCGGCGGGATGCTGCTGCTGACGGCGGCGAACGTGATGTGTCTCGACGCCTCGATCCGCGCCTTCGGCGGAGAGCTGAGCTACGCGAGCATCGCGGTGGTGTTCCTGACGGCCAACGCGCTGGGGTCGGCGGCGCCGACGCCGGGCGGCGTGGGTGCGGTCGAGTTCGCCCTGACCGGTGCGCTGACGTTCGCCGGGCTGCCGGCGGAGCAGGCGGCCCCCGCGGTGCTGCTGTTCCGTCTGATGACGCTGTGGCTGCCGGTGCTGCCGGGGTGGATCTCCTTCACCCACCTGACCCGCAAGGGCGCGATCTGACGCCCCGGACAAGCGGGGCACAAGCCGCATCTGCCGGTCCATTGCCGGATTCACCTTGCATATGCGCGCTCGTCAGCCATAACGTGCCGCACATGCGGTCCTACACCATCGGGCGGGCGGCCCGGCTCCTCGGCGTCAGCTCCGACACCGTCCGCCGCTGGGCGGACGCGGGGCGGATACCCACCCACCGGGACGAGGCGGGCAAGCGGATCATCGAAGGCGCCGACCTGGCGGTGTTCTCCGTGGCGCTCGCCGCCGAGGCGCACGGCCCCGAGGACGAGGAGTCGGCGTACACCACGGCCCGCAACGCCTTCCCCGGCATCATCACCGCCGTCAAGCTCGGTGACATCGCCGCCCAGGTCGAGGTCCAGGCCGGGCCGCACCGGCTCGTCTCGCTTCTGACAAGAGAGGCCGTCGAAGAACTGGGACTGGCCGTCGGCATGGAAGCGGTGGCCCGGGTGAAGGCCACCAACGTGCACATCGACCGCGTCTGACCCCGTTGGTCAATTTTGATCAGTGGGCCCACCCGGACCACCCGGCACCTGGAGAACCGATGCACCGCACGCCCGTACGCCGCGCCGTTCCGCCGGTCCTGGCGGCCGCCCTGCTCCTCCCGCTCCTCGCGGCCTGCGGTGGCAAGGACGACGGCGGGGGCCCGGCCGACGCCAAGCAGTCGACGACCCTGACCGTGCTCGCCGCGGCGTCCCTGACGGACGTCTTCAAGCAGGCGGGCGCGGTCTACGAGAAGGAGCACCCGGGCACCAAGGTGACGTTCTCCTTCGCCGGGTCGCAGGAGCTCGCCGCCCAGGTCCGCCAGGGCGCCCCGGCCGACGCGCTCGTCACCGCCGACACCACGACCATGGACGGCCTGAAGGCGGAGACGGACACCCCGGCGGTCATCGCGAAGAACCGCCTCACCATCGCGACCGCCAAGGACAACCCCAAGGGCGTCAAGGGCCTGGCCGACCTCGCCAGGAAGGACCTGAAGGTCGTCCTGGCGGCGCCCGAGGTGCCGGTGGGCCGCTACAGCAAGAAGGTGCTGGACCAGCAGCACGTCACGGTCAAGCCGGTCTCCCAGGAGCCCAGTGTCCGCGCCGTCCTCGGCAAGGTCTCGCTCGGCGAGGCCGACGCCGGGATCGTCTACCTGACGGACGCCGCTTCCGCGCGGGGCAAGGTCGCCACCGTCACCGTCCCCGACGCGCAGAACGCCGTCGCCTCCTACCCCGCCGCGACCCTCAAGGGCTCCCAGCACACCAGGGAGGCCGGCGAGTTCGTGAAGTGGCTCCGCTCGGACGCCGCCCAGCGGCTGCTGCGCGCGGCGGGCTTCCAGCAGCCGTGACGGCCGGCCGGGCGCGCCGGGGGCGCACGCCCCTGGCGCTCGGGCTGCCCGCCGGGCTGGCGGTGGCCTTCCTGCTCCTCCCGCTGGCCGGCATCCTCGCCCGCACGCCGTGGGCCGCCTTCCCCTCGCGCATCACCTCGCCGGAGGTCACCGAGGCGCTCGGCCTGTCCCTCCTCGTCTCCGGCTGGGCGCTGCTGTTCTCCCTGCTGCTCGGCGTCCCGCTCGCCTGGCTGCTCGCCCGCGCGGAGTTCCGCGGCAAGGCCCTGGTGCGCTGCCTGGTGATGCTGCCGATGGTGCTGCCGCCGACGGTCGCGGGGGTCGCGCTGCTGCAGGGGTACGGGCGGCGGGGCCTTCTCGGCCCCTGGCTGGAGTCGTCGTTCGGCGTCACCCTGCCGTTCTCGACGGCCGGTGCGGTGACGGCGTCGGCGTTCGTGTCGATGCCCTTCCTCGTGATCAGCCTCGAAGGGGCGCTGGCGGGGCTCCACCCCCGCTACGAGGAGACGGCGACCTCCCTGGGGTCGACCCCCCTGCGCGTCTTCCGCACGATCACGCTGCCCATGGTGGCGCCCGGCCTGATCGCCGGTGCGGCGCTGTGCTGGGCGCGCGCCCTGGGCGAGTTCGGGGCGACGATCACGTTCGCGGGCAACCTGCCGGGCACCACCCAGACCCTGCCGCTCCAGGTCTACCTGCTCCTCCAGGACGACCCCGAGGGCGCGACGGCGGTATCGCTGCTCCTGCTGGCCATCGCCACGGCGGTACTTCTGGCGCTCCGGGGGCGCTGGCTCGGCCCCCGGGCCGAGCCGGCGGCCCCGCCGCCGGACGCGGCCGCCCCGCCGCCGGAGGCCGGCACGCGGGACGGTCCGCCCCTCGTCCCCGCGGGGCCGGCGCACCCGCTGCGCGTCACCGTCACCGGTGCCACCCGGGCCGCGCTCGACGTGCCGGCCGGCACGACCGTCGCCGTCGTCGGCCCCAACGGCGCCGGCAAGACCACGCTCCTGCGCGCCCTCCTGGGCCTGACGGAACGCGCCACCGCCGGCCCGCTGACCCTCGGCGGCACGGAGGTCTCCGGCCTCCCGCCCCACCGCAGGCGGATCGCCTGGGTCCCGCAGGACGGCGCGCTCTTCCCGCACCTCAGCGTGCTCGCCAACACCGCCTACGGGCTGCGCGCCCAGGGCGTCCCCAAGGGCGAGGCGCACCGCGCGGCCCGGCAGTGGCTGGACCGGCTGGGCGTCGGCGAGCTGGCGGCCCGCCGGCCCGGCCGGCTCAGCGGCGGGCAGGCCCAGCGCGTGGCGCTGGCACGCGCCCTCGCCGCCCGCCCCCGGCTCCTCCTGCTGGACGAACCGCTGGCCGCCCTCGACCAGTCCACGCGCGCGCATGTGCGGCACACCCTGCGCGCCCATCTCGCGGCCTTCCCCGGCGTCTGCCTGATCGTCACCCACGACCCGGTGGAGGCGGTCTCCCTGGCCGATCGCGTCCTGGTCCTGGAGGACGGCCGGACCGCCCAGTACGCGACGCCCGCCGAGCTGACGCGCCACCCCCGCTCCCCCTGGGTGGCCCGCATGCTCGGCCGCAACGCCTGGCACGGGAAGACGACGGCGTGCGGCACCCTGCGGCTCGACGGCGGCGCCGGCCTGGTGGCCGCGGAACCGCTGCCCGGGGAGGCCACCGCGGGACTGGCCGTCGTGGGCCCCGAAGCGGTCTCCCTGCACACCGCCCGGCCCGGGGGCAGCCCCCGGAACGTCTGGCGGGGCACGGTCCGTGAAATCACCGCGCAGGGCGGCCGGATGCGGGTCCTGGTGGGCGGCGAGCCGGACGTGGTCGCCGAGATCACCCCGTCGGCCGCCGCGGAGCTGGCTCTGGCGGAGGGCACCCCGGTATGGGTGAGCGTCAAGGCGACCGAGGTCACGTTCGTTCCGCTGTGATCCCGGCGGCCGGCCGGGCGCCCCCGGCGCATAACCCGTACGCCCCACCCTGCGCGCGCCCCCGCACCCCCGCCCGGAAGATGGCAGTCAGCCCCTTCGCGCCGCGCCCCGTTCCGCGCGGTTCCGCCGTGCGGTCCTGTCAGCCGCCGACCCCGGGAGTGCCACCGTGTCCAGATCCCTGCGGGCCGGGGGCCTGCTCTCCGCCGCGCTGCTGACCGCCACGGCCGCCGGCTGCGGCGGGGCCGGTGACGCCCGGGCGGGTGCGGAGACCCCCGCCCGCCAGACGCTGACCTGGAAGACCTGCCCGGCGCCCACCGAGCGTCAGAGCGGCGGGGCGGGCCAGGCCCCCGGGAGCGACTGGGAGTGCTCGACCCTGCGCGCCCCGCTCGACTACGCCCACCCCGAGGGCGGCACCGTCGACCTCGCCCTGATCCGCGCCCGGGCCACCGACCGGGCCCGCCGCATCGGCTCGCTGGTCTTCAACTTCGGCGGCCCCGGCGGCTCCGGCGTCACCACGCTCCCGGCCTTCGCCGACGACTACAAGAAGCTGCGCACCCGCTACGACCTGGTCAGCTTCGACCCCCGGGGCGTCGGCCGCAGCAGCGGCGTCACCTGCCTGAGCGACAAGGAACTCGACGCCTACTACGCGGCCGACGGCGTCCCCGACACCAAGGAGGAGGAAAAGGACCTGGTGGCGCGGGTCGCGAAGTACGCCGCCGGGTGCCGGAAGAACTCAGGCCAAATCCTCCCGCACGTCGGAACGGAGAACGCGGCGCGCGACATGGACTTGATGCGCCACGTCCTGGGCGACGACAAGATGCACTACTTCGGCGTCTCCTACGGCACGGAACTGGGCGGCGTCTACGCCCACTTGTTCCCCCGGAGGGTCGGCCGCGCCGTCTTCGACGGCGTCGTGGACCCGACCGGCGACCCCGTGCAGGGCGCGCTCGGCCAGGCGAAGGGCTTCCAGCTCGCACTGGGCAACTACATGGACGCCTGCGTCAAGACGTCCGACAACTGCCCCACCGAGCAGCAGATCGGCGAGCTGCTGAAGAACCTGGACAAGCAGCCCGTGCCCGCCGCCGGGGGCCGCGAGCTGACCCGGTCGCTCGCCACCGGCGGCATCGCCCAGTCGCTCTACTCGAAGGACTTCTGGGACTACCTCACCGAGGGCATCGAGGACGCCGAGAACGGTGACGGCCGGCTGCTGCTGTCCCTCGCCGACTCCATGAACGGCCGCGGGCAGGACGGCCGTTACAGCTCCCTTCAGTCCTCCCTCAACGCCATCACCTGCGCCGACTTCACCCAGCGCTACACGGCGGACGAGATCGGGAAAAAGGTGCCGGAGTTCCGCAAGGCGTCCCCCGTCTTCGGGGACTTCATGGCCTGGAGCCTGACGCAGTGCACCGGCTGGCCGGTCAAGGGCGCCTGGCAGACCCCGGACGTCCGCGCCGCGGGATCCGCGCCGATCGTCGTCATCGGCAACACCGGTGACCCGGCGACCCCTTACGAGGGGGCGCACCGGATGGCGCAGGAGCTGGGCGCCGGGGTCGGGGTGGAGCTGACGTACCGGGGCCAGGGACACGGGGCCTACGACAGCGGCAACCCGTGTGTCAAGGACGCGGTGGACGCCTACCTCTTGGACGGTACAGTGCCTCAAGCCGGTAAGATCTGCTCATAGCACACATAGCACATATCACCGGTGGCGCGAAGCGCACGGATCGAATGTCAGTGGCTCGCACTACGATCGCCCGCACAGCAGTTCCGTGACGGACGGTCGGGGGGCACCAGGTGTCGTACAGCACGCCGGACACCACCGCACGCGGCGAGCGCAAGGCGCGGCTGCTCACCGGGGCCCTGGCCGTCACGGCGCTGGTCGCCGCCGTGGTCGCGCTCTGGCAGACGCAGTCCACCCCGCTCGCCGGCCGTACGTACTGCTGGGGCGCCTGGCCCGAGCGGGCCGAGCCGTTCCGCCGCGGCGACCACCACCGCACGTCCGACGAGAGTGCCCCCACCCCCGAACGCCCCAGCGGGCACTGCCTTCTGCGGTGGCGCGGCGGCCGGGGCGCCGGCGCGTACGAGCAGGAGGTCGAGGTGCGGCTGGGCACGGGCCCGCTCGACGCCGGGCCGCGGCGCGGCTGGCTCAGCGGGCTGCTGGTGGGCGGCGACACCGCCCTGCCCGGCCGGCTGCCCGGCTTCACGGCGGCCGGCTCCGGCACCCTGGTCCTGCCGGAGTCCTGCGACGTGGCCGGCCGGCCGTCCGTCGTGACGCTGACCAGCTCCTTCACGCTCGCGGGCGGCGAGCGCGGCCGCAGCGGCTTCTCGGCCGGCTACTCCCCCCGGGAGACGGGCGAGTTGCTCGTCCGGGTCGCCGACCGCGCCGCCAGGGCCGCCCACTGCACGCCCACCCCGCGGCCGAACGTGCTCCCCCCGCCGTCGGAGACCCGCGAGCGCGCGGCCCACGCCGCCCCGACGAACTCCGTACGAGTGAAACCCGGTGCCCGAACCGGCCGGTGCGCCATCCCCGGCCTCGGAGCGGGCACGGACGAGCGGCTCACGGACACCGTGGGGAGCGTCCGCGACGACTTCCAGACGTGCGCCGTCGCCCGGGACGGCCGGCCCGCCGCCCGGTTCACGATGATCGGCAGGCCCCGGCTCGCCGCCCTCTTCGACGGCCTCACCGGCAACAGCCCGCCCGCGCCCGGCTGGCGGGCCCACGGCCGCATCGACGCCACGGGCGCCCTCATACGCGCCGACTGCGGCGGCCGCGTCACCGTCTTCGCCATGAGCACCGGCCCCGGCCGCACCCACACCCGGCTGGACGACCCGCGCCGGTCGTTCCCCGCCTTCGTGGACGCGGTGGGCGAGCGGATAGGGTGCGCGCCCCTGCGCGCCCGCTGAACGCCCCGACAGCCACGGCGACGGCGGCCCCTTCCGTCCGTATGGTCGGGGGAATGAGTCCCCTACGGCTACGGCCACGGACCACCGCCCTCGTCTCGGCCGCTCTCGCCGCCGCGCTCGCCACCGGCGGGTGCGGCGGCGATCCGGACACCGCGGACGACACGAGCGGCCCGGCCGCCACCGGACACGGCACCGCCTTGCGCTGGTCGGCGTGTCCGGCGCCCACGACAGCGCAGGGAGGTGACGGCAAGGCCCCGGGCCGGGCATGGGAGTGCGCCCGGCTGCCCGTGCCCCTCGACCACTCCCGGCCCGAAGGAGAGAAGATCGACCTCGCGCTGATCCGTTCCACGGCGCGGGACAGGAGCCGCCGCATCGGCTCCCTGGTCTTCAACTTCGGCGGCCCCGGGGACGCGGGGGTCGCCTCACTGCCCTTGGTGGCCGACAAGTACCGGAAGCTTGGCGCCCGTTACGACCTGGTGAGCTTCGACCCGCGCGGGGTCGGCGAGAGCGCGGGCGTGCGGTGCCGCGGCGACCGGGAGACGGACGCCGCCGCGGAGATCGACGCCACGCCCGACGACGAGACCGAGGTCCGGGCGACCCTGGCGGTGAACAAGGCGTACGTGGAGGCGTGCCGCCGCAACGCGGCCAAGGTGCTGCCCCACGTGGACACGTTGAGCGCCGCCCGGGACCTGGACCGGCTGCGCGCCGCGCTGGGCGACGACAAGCTGCGCTTCTTCGGCGCCTCCTACGGCACCGAACTGGGCGGCGTCTACGCCCACTTGTTCCCGGGGAAGGTGGGCCGGGCGGTGCTCGACGCCGCCGTCGACCCCGAGCAGGACCCGGCACAGGCCGGCCTCGACCAGGCCAGGGGGTTCCAGCTCGCGCTCGGCAACTACCTCAAGGACTGCGCGGCCTCCGGCCCGGCCGGCTCCTGTCCGACCCAGGACCGGATCCTCGCCCTGCTGAAGAAGCTCGACGCGAACCCCCTCCCCACCAGCCAGGGCCGCAAGCTCACCCAGGACCAGGCCGTCGTCGGCATCGCGACGACCCTCTACTCCAAGGACACCTGGAAATATCTGACCGCCGGCCTCCGGGAGGCCATGGAGCAGGGCACCGGCAACACCCTCCTGCTGCTCTACGACGACATGAACGGCCGCAGGCCCGACGGCACGTACACCAGCCTCCAGCCGTCCAACAAGGCCATCTCCTGCGCCGACGCCGAGCAGCGCTACACCGTGGACGACGTGCGCGAGCGGCTGCCGGAGTACCGCGAGGCGTCCCCGGTCTTCGGCGAGTACGCCGCCTGGTCCCTCCTGAGCTGCACCGGCTGGCCCGTCAAGGGCAAGTGGAAGAACCCCGACGTCAGCGCGAAGGGTGCGGCCCCCCTCCTCGTCATCGGCAACACCGGCGACCCGGCCACCCCGTACGCAGGTGCGCGGCGGCTGGCGAAGGAGCTCGGGGACGGCGTCGGCGTCGAGGTGACGTACCGGGGCGAGGGGCACGGCGCGTACCTCAGCGGCAACGCGTGCGTGGTGCGCGCAGTCGACGGCTACCTGCTGGACGGGAAGGTGCCGCGGGGTGGTACGACCTGCTCGTAGCCGACCGTTGCCGCCTGCGGCGGCGAGCGCCTTGCGGGCGCGTCCTCAAGCGCCGGACGGGCTGGTTTCAGCCCGTCCGGCGCTTGAGGACACAGCACAGCAGCCCGTCCGGCGCTTGAGGACACAGCCCCGCAGCGGGGGTGCCCCCCCACGGCCCCCACCCGAAGACCCGC
>NZ_JBEYZW010000096.1:0-25553 GCF_040646215.1 Streptomyces sp. NPDC046215
CTACCAGCCCGTCCGGGGGCACCTCCTGGGGGCACCCCCAGCGGTAGCTGGGGGAACTGGAGGACGCGCCCGCAGGGCGCCCGCCGCCGCAGCGGCAACGACGGACGCGCCGTAGGCGGCAACGCGGCAACGACGGCCCGCAGTCGGGCCACCCGCCGGGCACGGCACCGCAGCCGTACCTGAAGGAGGCGGCGTGCCGACGGTGGCGGTGTCGTGGCCGGGGGAAGAATCGCGGTAGCCGTCGTATCCCCCCGGGAAGGGGTGTGCCATGCCGCGCAGAAGCACCACGACACCGCACGACGCCGTGCACCATCCGGTCTTCTCCCGCCTCTACGCCCGGTGGAGCCCGCTCGTCGACGAGCGGGGCGGCGTGGCCGCGCACCGGCGGGAGTTGCTGGCCGGGCTGTCCGGCCGGGTGATCGAGATCGGCGCCGGCAACGGGCTGAATTTCGCGCACTACCCGCGCACCGTCTCCGAGGTGGTGGCGATCGAGCCCGAACGGCGGCTGCGCAGGCTGGCGGTGGACGCGGCGGTGCGGGCCGGGGTCCCGGTGGACGTGGTGCCGGGGACGGCGGAGGCGCTGCCGGTCAAGAGCGAGGCGTTCGACGCCGCGGTCGTGTCGCTGGTGCTGTGTTCGGTGCGCGACGTCCGGCGGGCGCTGACGGAGCTGCGACGGGTGCTGCGGCCCGGCGGTGAGCTGCGGTTCCTGGAGCACGGCCTGGCGGAGGGCCGGGCCATGGCCGCCACCCAGCGGGCCCTGGACCGCACGTGCTGGCCCCTGTTGTTCGGCGGGTGCCACACGGCGCGGGATCCGCTGGCGTCGATCGAGGCGGCCGGGTTCGAGCTCGGCGCGTACAGCAAGCTGCGGGTGCCGCGGTCGCGGGTGGCGACACCGGCGTCCTCCTGCGTTCTGGGGGTGGCCCGTCGGCCGGCCGAGCGGGATCCGGCCGCGCCGGCCGGGGGCGGCCGGCCGTGACTCCGGTCACGAGCGGGCCCCCCGGCAGTAAAACGGAGAGAGCCTCCGGTAATTTTGGATCATCAACGTCCGAGGGGGACCCATGGCACGTCCATTCCGTTTTGCCGTCAATATGCTCACGCCCGGCTCCGCCGCCGAGTGGCGGGAGAAATGCCGCCGCGCCGAGGCCCTGGGGTACGACGTCATCCTCGTGCCCGACCACCTGGGCATGCCCGCCCCGTTCCCCTCGCTGGTCGCCGCGGCCGAGGCGACGGAACGGCCGCGGCTGGGCACGTTCGTGCTCAACGCCGGGTTCTGGAACCCCGCCCTGCTCGCCCGCGAGGTGGCGACCACCGACCAACTCACCGGCGGGCGGCTGGAGCTGGGCCTGGGCACCGGCTATGTGAAGGAGGAGCACGACACGGCCGGACTGCCCTTCGGCTCGCCGCGCGAGCGCGTGGACCACCTGGAGCGCACCGTCACCGAGCTGGACCGGCTGCTGACCGACCCCGACCACGCGCCCCGGCCCGCGCAGGCACCGCGCCCGCCCCTGCTGCTCGGCGGCAACGGCCCCCGCATGCTGCGGCTGGCCGCCCGGCACGCCGACATCGCGGCGTTCACCGGAGCGAGCACCGACGAGCAGGGGGTGCTGCGTCTGCTGAGCCCCGCCGTCCTGGAGGAGCGGATGGCCGTCTACCACCGCTTCGCCGCGGACCGCGAGACGCCCGCCGAGCTCAACTACCTGGCCCAGGTCGTGGCCGTCGGCGCCGACCGGCGGGCGAAGGCGCGCGAGGTCGCCTCGTACGCGCCCGCCCTCACCGAGGACGAGGTGCTGGAGCTGCCGGCCCTCCTGGCCGGCACGGTCAAGGACATCGCGGATCAGATACGCGGCCACCGGGAGCGCTTCGGCTTCACCTACTTCACCGTCCTGGAGCCGGCCCTGGAAGAATTCGCCCCGGTGATGGAGGAGCTGCGGGGCACCTGAGCGCTCCGCCGGACACCGGGCGCATCATCCGCGGGGGCGCCGTGACCGGTCGCGCGGTTCCCCGCGCCTCTTCGGGGGCAGCCGAACCGCACAGGGCCCCGGAGCGGGCGGCAGGGCCGGGCACGCCCGGCCCGCCGTTTGCTTTGCAGCTCCTTTACTATTAATGGTCACCCGTACATCCCCTCAGTGAAAGGTGTGAGCGTCCGCCCATGGGCGAGCCTCCCAGTAGTCGACATCGCGCGATCCTTCCTCCCCTGTCCGATCATGGGACGGAGGTGAACCGATGACCGAAGTGCTCCTCCTGGTGGTCGCCCTGCTGCTGACGCTGGCCTGCGCCGTCTTCGTCGCGGCGGAGTTCTCGCTCACCACTGTCGAGCGCGGCGAGCTGGAGCGGGCCGCCGAGGGCGGCGACCGCGGCGCGGACAGTGCCCTCAAGGCCGTCCGCGGCCTCACCTTCCAGCTCTCCGGGGCCCAGCTCGGCATCACCGTCACCGGCCTGATCATCGGCATGATCTCCAAGCCGTCCATCGCGGCGCTGCTCACCGGCCCGGTGGAGGCGGTCGGCCTGTCCCGTTCGGCGGCCTCCTCCACCGCGCTGGTCCTGGGCACCGTGCTCTCCACGGTGGTGCTGATGGTGATCGGCGAGCTGGTGCCCAAGAACTGGGCGATCTCGCGCCCGCTGCCGGTGGCCAGAAAGGTCGCGGGGGCGCAGCGCGCGTTCAGCGCCGCCTTCCGCCCGCTCATCCGGCACCTCAACAACACCGCCAACCGCAGCCTGCACCGGATGGGCCTGGAACCGGCCGAGGAGCTGGCCTCCGCCCGCGGCCCGCAGGAACTCGCGGCGCTCGCCCGGCACTCGGCCAAGGAGGGCGCGCTGGAGGCGGACACCGCCGAGCTGTTCATCCGGACGCTGAACCTCTCCCGGCTGACGGCGGAGAACGTGATGACGCCCCGGGTGCAGGTCACCGCCCTGGGCACGGACGCCACCGCGGAGGACGTCGCGAACGCCACCCGGGCCACCGGGCTCTCCCGCTTCCCGGTGTACCGCGGCAGCCTCGACACCGTCGTCGGCGTCGCCCACATCAAGGACGTGCTGGCCGTGCCGGCCGAGCAGCGCCCGCGCCACCCGGTCACCGCGATGCTGCGCGAGCCGCTGCTCGTCCCGGAGTCGCTGACCGTGGACCGGCTGCTGGACCGGCTGTCGGGCAAGCGCACCATGGCCGTCGTCATCGACGAGTACGGCGGCACCGCGGGCGTCGTCACCCTGGAGGACATCGTCGAGGAGGTCGTCGGCGAGGTCCGCGACGAGCACGACCCCGACGAGCTGCCCGACCTGGCCCCGGCCGGCACGGACACCGCGGGCCGCGCGCTCTACGACGCGGACGGCGCCGCCCGCACCGACCAGCTGGAGATCATCGGCCTGCGGGCGCCGCACGGCCCGTACGAGACGCTCGCCGGCCTCGTCGCCACCGAGCTCGGCCGGATCCCGGCCGAGGGCGACACCGTGGAGGTGGCGGGCTGGCGCGTCGACGTGGTCGACGCCTCGGGCCGCCGCGCGGCCCGGGTCCGGCTGACGGCCCCGCCGGCCGGCTTCGTCCCGGAGCCGGACGAGGAGGCCGGCCGATGACCGCCGTGCAGTTGCTGATCGGCCTGGCGACCCTGGTCGTCAACGCCTTCTTCGTGGGCGCCGAGTTCGCGCTCATCTCCGTGCGCCGCAGCCAGATCGAGCCGTACGCCGACCAGGGCGACCGCCGGGCCCACAGTGTCCTGTGGGGGCTGCGGCACATCTCGGCGCTGATGGCGGCCGCCCAGCTCGGCATCACCCTGTGCACCCTGGTGCTCGGTGTGGTCGCGGAGCCCGCCATCGCCCATCTGCTGGAGCCGGTCTCCCATGCGGTGGGGCTGCCGGAGGGGCTCATCCACCCGGTGTCGTTCGTGATCGCGCTCGCGGTGGCGACGTACCTGCACATGCTGTTCGGCGAGATGGTGCCGAAGAACGTGGCGCTCGCCGAGCCGGTGCGCACCGCGCTCTTCCTCGGCCCGCCGCTGGTCGCCCTCTCCCGTACCCTGCGCCCGGTGGTCTTCACCATCAACGCGCTGGCCAACGCCCTGCTCAAGCTGTTGCGGGTCGAGCCGAAGGACGAGGTGACGGCCACGTTCTCGGACGATCAGCTCGCCCGGATCGTCGCCGACGCCGGCGCGGCGGGGCTGCTCGACGACCGGGCGACCGAGCGGCTGCGGGACGCCCTGGAGCTGGGCAGCCGCCCCGTCAAGGACGTGGTGACCCCCGTGGAGCGGGTCGTCTCCGCCCCGCTGGGGATCACCCCCGAGGGCCTGGAGCGGCTCTCCGCCGCGTCGGGGTTCTCCCGGTTCCCCGTGATCGACGACTCCGGGCGGATCCTGGGCTACCTGCACGTGAAGGACGCGCTGGACGCCAAGCCGCGCGACCTGCCGTTCCCGCTGCAGCGGATGCGCCGGATCGCGACCGTGCGGGCGGCCATGCCGCTGGACGACGTGATCACGGCGATGAGCAGCACCGGCACCCACCTCGCGGCGGCCATCGGCGAGGACGGCCGGCTGGCCGGACTGGTCACGCTGGAGGACGTGCTGCGGGAGCTGGTCGGCCGGCACGGGTAGGCGCGGCGCTCCGGCCGGAGGCCGGCCCCGGCGGTGACGTCGGGGCCGGCCTCCGGCATATCGCGGGCCGGCGCCCCCGCCCTGCCCCGCCACCTTCGGTGGCGGTCCGTCGCCAACGGCACCGTCCGTTCCGCGACACCGGGGCCGGGTGCTCCTCGCCCCGGGGACTCACGGCCGGCACACCGCGCCGGGCAGTCGGCGTATCGCGGCGATGACAGCACGGCGCGGGCCCGCGCCGCCCGCGTGCGGCGCCCCGGGGAGTAGGATCGCGACGCCATGCAGATGAATGCCACTTACACCAGTTACGTCGCGGTCGGCGACAGCTTCACCGAGGGCATGTCCGACGGGCTCCCCGACGGCTCGTACCGCGGCTGGGCCGATCTCCTGGCGGCGCGGCTCGCGACCCGCTCCCCCGGCTTCCGGTACGCCAACCTCGCCGTGCGCGGGAAGCTCATCGGCCAGATCGCCGACGAGCAGGCGCCCGTGGCGGCCGCGATGGGCGCCGACCTGGTGACGCTGGTCGGCGGCCTCAACGACGTGCTGCGGCCGAAATGCGACGTGGACCTGGTGTGCGCCCGCCTGGCGGAGGCCGCCGACCGGCTCGCGCCGGCCTGCCGGCAGCTCGTGCTGATGCGCAGCCCGGGCCGGCGCGGCCCGGTGCTGGAGAAGTTCCGGCCCCGGATGGAGCAGCTGTTCGACTTCGTGGACAAGCTGGCCGCCCGGCACGGCGCGCTGGTCGTGGACCTCTACGGCGCCGAGGTGCTGGGCGATCCCCGGCTGTGGGCCGAGGACCGGCTGCACCTGAACACCGAGGGGCACCGGCGGACGGCCGAGGCCGTGTGGGAGGCGCTGGGGAACGAGGCCGCGTTCGACTGGCGCGAGCCGCTGCCGCCGTCGGTGAGCCCCGGGTGGGCCGCACGCCGGGCCTCGGACGCCCGGTTCGCCCGCGAGCACCTCGTGCCGTGGATCGGCAGGCGGCTGACGGGCCGCTCCAGCGGCGACGGCCGGCCGGCCAAGCGCGCGGAGCTGCTGCCGTACGGGGACGCCGCGGGGCCCGGGATGCGCTCGTAACAACGCAGGAACCGGGCGGGGCGCCGACCTGCGTGAATCGCCGGCAGGGTCCGGTAGACGCACTCCCGCGGCTGCCGCGCGTTCAGCGGCAGGGCGAGATCATTTAGCCGACCGACACCCCGGCCTGGCGGGCCGTCTCCCGCAGGCTGAGACCCGCCCGCTCCCGTGCGGCGTGCAGGGTCGGGCCGAAGTTGAGTGACGGGGCCCGACGGGATCGAAATGAAGGCGCATTGATGTTCACGCCTTCAGAGCCTCTCAGTTGCGGCGAGCGCGCACGGCGTCGGTGTACAGCTCCGTGGTCAGATCAGCGCTGCTGATGCCCAGTTCCCCGAGTACCGCCAGGATGTCGTCGAGAGCGGGCAGCAGGTCACCCTCGACGGTCTGGGTCTCCAGCTCGATGAACGTGCCCTCGATCTCCGGCACCCGCACCAGGGTCGCCACCATCTCCCTGCCTCGGGCGTCGAACTTGTAGTTCCGGCACCGCTTCTCGAACGCGATGACAGGGATATAGCCGAGTCCACGAAGGATAGCGTGCACCGCATCGGGGTCCATGACGCCGGTCTCGTCCTCCGGCTTCGACCCCGACGCTTCGTCGACCCGCGCGCCCTTGTAGGTCAGGAAAGACAGGGTGCCATCCGGCCCGTGCACGGTACGCACCCGCAGCTCACGGTCTTCCTTCTCCAGGGTGCCGGCCGGGTCGTCGTAGTAGGTGTCCCGGTAGACGTCCGAGCGCCCGGAGGCGCGTGCATCCAACTGCCGCATGACGCCTTCCGGGTCATGGACCCGGGCCTTTCGCTCCGCCTCGATCAACGGATTACCCCCTTCGTTCAGACGGTGCGTTCCCCGTCTTCGACGAGCGCCTCGAACATGCGTCGGCATCCCCGGTACAGGGGCCCGTGCGGTGTCTCCATCACCTTGTACACCGCCGACTCATGACCTTCCCACCCCGCATCGAAGGCAGACACGAACATGGTGGAGTCGAGGCGGATGACACGCCACGTGGGCAGCATCCGGTAGCGGTACACCCGTACATCGCGCGCGCCTGTGAGTTCCTGTAAGCGGGCTTCGGCCAGCCGCACCCCGCTCGCCATGGACTCTGCGGACTCCCCGACTTCCGCCGCCCGTCTGGCCAGAGCAGGGGCATCCGGGTCGAGCAGCAGCACCCGGATGCGGAGCGGCGTCCCGGCTCCTGACACGGGCCCGCGCAGCAGGGAGTCGTTGAGGCCGATCAGACCGAGGCCGCGTACCGCCAAGACGTCCACCTCGGTCGCGCTGCGGGCCTGCCGCTGGATCTCTTCGGCCGCCGACGCCTGCGAGGAGTAGACACGGACCACTTCAGGGAAGGCAGTCAGATCAAACGCCGTACCTCCGCTGCGCACTTCCCGGCCGGCCGCCAAGCCCAGGAGGTGCCGAGCGTCGTCAGGAAGGCTGAGCCCGTCCGCGATCCGCTCGTACACATCCAGCCGCGCCACTTCCCGGCGGCCGTTGATGATCTCGTTGACGCGAGCCTGTCCCATCCCGACCGCCGTGGCGATTCTCGCTTGGCTGACCCCGCCGTACTGCTGCACATGCCGGAACAATGCGCCCACGTTCCGAGACCGCAGCGCCTGCCTGATCTCCGCACGCTGCCAAGCCCATTCGGGCAATTCAATCGATACCTGTGCAGCCGACACCCGTGCCCCCACCCACCGTGAAAGTCATCTCACCGTGAGATTACCGACTGGGTATCGAGCCGGATGCCCATGGAACGCAACGCTGTGCGGGTGAGCAGCAGACCCACCGACAGCAGCCTGGCGGGCAATGTGACCCGCCCCGTCACGGACCCGTCACGTCTCACCCTTGACCAGTTACAGGGCTGGGCCTGCGCCCGCTGCGGCTACCGCCTCTACCAGTCCGTGCTCATCGGCACCGTCCCCGACGGGCACGGCGTCCACGCCGGCACCACCGAGCTGTACGCGTGCCCCGCGTGCGCCACCCCGGCCGAACGGGAAGCCGAGGCGGCCCGCACCGCGCACACTCCCGCCGGCTGGTGCTGCTACTGCCGGCAATGGGCGGCGAACGCCACCCGGATCACCCACCTCCCCGAAGGCACCGGCGCCGGCTACCAGCAGTTCGCCCACGCCACGTGCGCGAAAAAACATCAAACACCCCCGTGACCGCCGTCCGCGGCCTCGACCGCCCTGGCGGGCCGCAGACGGCACCGGACGCCACCCCCACCCGAAGCGGCCCCTTCGCGGGGTGGCGGTGCTGCCCGGCATACCCGGGAGGCCCCCGGGCAGCACAAGCCTCCGGCCGGCCTGGCGACCCCGGCCGGAGGCCCGGACCACCGAGACCCGCCTCAAGGAGGCCCACCCGTGTGCGGCGCGACACAAGCACCGACAAGCCTCCTCACCTGGGGCTCCTCGACCGCATGGACGAGGGTGGACGCCACCGGGCGGCCTGTATGCTCCGGTCACGTGACTGCTGCGTCTTCGAAGCCCCGCATCCCCAACGTCCTCGCCGGCCGCTACGCCTCCACGGAGCTGGCCGTCCTGTGGTCCCCCGAGTACAAGGTCAAGCTGGAGCGGCAGCTGTGGCTCGCCGTGCTCCGTGCCCAGAAGGATCTTGGGATCGAGGTGCCGGACGCCGCCCTCGCCGACTACGAGCGGGTGCTCGACCAGGTCGACCTCGCCTCGATCGCCGAGCGCGAGAAGGTCACCCGGCACGACGTGAAGGCGCGGATCGAGGAGTTCAACGCCCTCGCCGGCCATGAGCAGGTCCACAAGGGCATGACGTCCCGCGACCTCACCGAGAACGTCGAGCAGCTGCAGATCCGGCTCTCCCTGGAGCTCGTGCGGGACCGCGCCGTGGCCGTCCTCACCCGGCTGGGCAAGCTCGCCGGCGAGCACGCCGAGCTGGTCATGGCGGGCCGTTCGCACAACGTCGCCGCCCAGGCCACCACCCTCGGCAAGCGCTTCGCGACGGCCGCCGACGAGCTGCTGGTCGCCTTCGGCCGGGTCGAGGAGCTGCTGGCCCGCTACCCGCTGCGCGGCATCAAGGGCCCGGTCGGCACCGCCCAGGACATGCTCGACCTGCTCGGCGGCGACGCCGCGAAGCTGGCGGAGCTGGAGCGGCGGATCGCCGGCCACCTGGGCTTCTCGGACGCCTTCACCTCCGTCGGCCAGGTCTACCCGCGCTCGCTGGACTACGACGTGGTGACCGCGCTGGTGCAGCTGGCCGCCGCCCCCTCCTCGCTCGCCAAGACCATCCGGCTGATGGCCGGCATCGAGCTGGTGACCGAGGGCTTCAAGCCGGGCCAGGTCGGCTCGTCCGCGATGCCGCACAAGATGAACACCCGCTCCTGCGAGCGCGTCAACGGCCTCATGGTGATCCTGCGCGGCTACGCCTCCATGACGGGCGAGCTGGCCGGTGACCAGTGGAACGAGGGCGACGTGTCCTGCTCGGTGGTGCGCCGCGTCGCGCTGCCGGACGCGTTCTTCGCGCTCGACGGGCTGATGGAGACGTTCCTGACGGTGCTGGACGAGTTCGGCGCCTTCCCCGCCGTCATCGCCCGCGAACTGGACCGCTACCTGCCCTTCCTCGCCACCACCAAGGTCCTCATGGGCGCGGTGCGGGCGGGCGTGGGCCGCGAGGTCGCGCACGAGGCCATCAAGGAGCACGCGGTGGCGTCCGCGCTGGCGATGCGCGAGCAGGGCGCCGAGCGCAACGAACTGCTCGACAAGCTGGCGGCCGACGACCGCATCCCGCTGGACCGCGCGGGCCTGGAGGAGCTGATGGCCGACAAGCTGTCCTTCACCGGTGCCGCCGCCGACCAGGTCTCCCTGGTCGTCGCACGGATCGAGGAGATCGCCAAGCGGCACCCGGAGGCCGCGGCGTACACGCCGGGCTCGATCCTCTGACTCCTCCCGCTCCCCGAGACCGCCCGTGGCGGTGCCGTCGTCCGGCACCGCCACGGGCGGTCCGCGTGCGGGGGGGGGCGTCGTCAGCCACCGGCCGGGCCCGGGGTCGCCGCGTATCATCGGGACATCCGTCTTCGGTGTTGATCAAGGAGGGGCCGACCGTGATAGGCGACGTGGTCGCGGAGGATCTGCACGTTCTCTTCTGCGGCATCAACCCGGGGCTGATGTCCGCCGCCACCGGCCACCACTTCGCCCGGCCCGGCAACCGCTTCTGGCCGGTGCTGCACCGGTCCGGCTTCACGCCCCGGCAGCTCGCCCCGGCCGAGCAGGAGGAGCTCCTGTCGTACGGGCTGGGGATCACCAATGTGGTGGCGCGGCCGTCGGCGCGGGCCGACGAGGTGAGCAAGGAGGAGTTCCGCGAGGGCGGGCTGCTGCTCACCGAGAAGGTGGCCCGGCTGCGGCCCCGGTGGCTGGCCGTCGTCGGCGTCACCGCGTACCGGATCGCGTTCGACGACAAGCACGCGGTGATCGGACCGCAGGAGCGCACGATCGGCGCCACCCGGATCTGGGTGCTGCCCAACCCCAGCGGTCTCAACGCCCACTGGCCGCTGCCGCGGATGACCGAGGAGTACGAGCGGCTGCGTGCCGCCGCGGCGGCCACCGGGTGACACGCGCTTCCCGGCGGCGCGGTTCCGCGGAGTGCCGCTCGCGGGCCCGGGATCGGTGAACCCGCACGTCAGCACGGGAAGGGGACCCGAATGGTCCGGTGCCCGCGGGTGCGGTCCCAAGGCTCGCCGCCCCGCGTATCACCCGATACGATCCGCCAGGACAGCAAAGGGTGCGCAAAGCGAGGAGGCGGGCACGTTGGGGCGGCTCACCGGTGGGGATCCGTCCCTGCTGCGGCGGATCAATTCGGCCGTGGTGCTGCACGCGCTGCGCTCCGCGGCTCCGCCCGCCTCTCCCACACTCACCGACCTGGTCAAGGTGACGGGCCTGTCCCGGCCGACCGTGGAGGGTGTGGTCGAGGGGCTGATGGACACCGGTCTGGTGGTGGAGGCCCCCGCCGAGGGCGGTGAGGCCCGGCGCCAGGGGCGGCCGGCGCGGCGCTTCCGGTTCCGCCGGGAGGCCGGGCACCTGCTGGGCATCGAGATCGGCCCGCACCGCATCGCCGCGCTGATGGCGGACCTGGGCGGCCGGGTCACGGGCTCGGCGCACGCGGAGGTCGCGCAGACGGCGTCGGCGGACGAACGCCTGGACCGGGTCCGGTCCGTGACGGCGGAGCTGCTGGAGCGCACGGGCGTGCCGCGCAGCCGGCTGCGGGCGGTCGGCGTGGGCACCCCCGGCATCGTGGAGGCCGACGGGAGGGTCCGGCTGGGCACGGCGCTGCCGGGCTGGACCGGGCTGGCGCTCGGCGACCGGCTGCGGCGCTCGTTCCGGTGCCCCGTCCTCGTCGAGAACGACGCCAACGCGGCCGCGGTGGCCGAGCACTGGAAGGGCGCGGCGATCGGCTCGGACGACGTGGTGTTCGTCCTGGCCGGGCTGAGCCCGGGGGCCGGGTCGCTGATCGGCGGGCGGCTGCACCGGGGCTTCGGGGGCGCGGCCGGAGAGATCGGCGCCCTGCACCTGCTGGGCCGGCAGGCCAGCCCGGAGGAGGTGCTCTCCACGACGGGTGAGCCGCTGCACCCGCTGGACGAGGCCCAGGTGGCGCGGGTATTCACCCTGGCCCGGGAGGGCGACGAGCGGGCCGGGGCGGCCGTCGAGCGGTTCATGCGGCAGCTCGTGCACGACGTGGCGGCGCTGGTCCTGGCGCTCGATCCCGAGCTGGTCGTGGTGGGCGGCTGGGCCGCGGGGCTCCGCGGTGTGCTGGAGCCGCTGCGGGCCGAGCTGGCCCGCTACTGTCTGCGGCCGCCGAAGGTGGCGCAGTCGCTGCTCGGCGATTCGGCGGTGGCGACGGGCGCGCTGCGGCTGGCCCTCGACCACGTGGAGGAGCAGCTGTTCGCGGTCGAGAGCACGGTCACGGCCCGGCGCTGAGCCGGTGCCGGGGCGGGCGCGTCAGCCGGCCAGCAGCTGCATCCCGGTGTCGCCGAAGGTGAGCCGGCAGGTGTCGGCCCGGTAGGTGGCCACGGAGACCGCGGCGGTGCGGCCGGCCGCGAAGTAGCGGGTGGTGACGAGGAGAACGGGCGCCCCGGGCAGCCGGTCGAGCTGTTTGGCGTCGTCGGCGCGGGCGGAGCCGAGCTCCACGGCCCGGTCCTGGCCTTCCAGTTCGAGGCGCTGGAGCTCGCGCAGGACCGCGCGGGCGCGGGCCGCCCCCGGGAGGGTGTCGAGCCCGGCGAGGCCGGGGACGCCGGCGGCCGGCACGTACAGCAGCTCGGCGGCGACGGGCTGGGCGTGGGTTCTGCGGGTGCGGCGGACGGTGTGCACGTCCTCGCCGGCCGCGGTGCCGAGGAGGCGGGCGACGGCCTGGGGCGGCGGCGCCTCCACGGAGTCGACCGGCTGCCAGGCGTCGGTGTCCGCGCCGGGCCAGGCGTGCCCGGCGTCGCCGACGGCCACGCCCATGCGGGGCGGGGCGACGGTGGTGCCGACGCCCCGGCGGCGCTGGAGGCGGCCTTCCAGCTCCAGCTGTTCGAGCGCCTGGCGGAGCGTGGCCCGGGCGACGCCGAAGCGGGCGGCGAGCTCACGCTCGTTGGGCAGGATCTCCCCCACCGCGAACTCGGAGTCGAGTGCCTCGGTGAGCACGGTCTTCAGGTGCCAGTACTTCGGCTCCGGCACCGTTTCCAGCTGCGTGGTCCCCACCCTGATCCTCCGCAAAGGCGTTTCGCGCGCTTCTTTATTAAAGGTTGTTGCAGTATGCCTGCGACCCTAGGGCTGTGGACAGACTTGGTCAAGACCAATGCCGTGATTGTCAGTACCCGTCAGTACCTTTCGGTACGGTCGTCGATCATCAGGTCGTACGACTGGAGGTAGGACGTTGCAGCAGGTCACCGTGGTCACGGGCGGCAGCCGGGGCATCGGGGCGGCGGTCGCGGTGCGGCTGGCCCGCGCCGGCCACCATCTCGCCCTCGGGTACGAGCGGGCGCGGGACGCCGCCGAGGAGACGGCGGCGGCGGTGCGCGCCGAGGGCGCCTCGTGCGTGACCGTCCGGGCCGACACCAGCGTCGAGGCCGATGTCGACGCGCTGTTCGACGCGGCGCGCGAGCAGCTGGGGCCGGTCACGGGGCTGGTGAACAACGCGGGCGTCACCGGGCTGCTGGGCCGGTTCACCGAGACACCGGTGGAGCGCATGCGCCGGGTCGTCGAGGTCAATGTGACGGGGGCTCTGATCTGTGCCCGCCGGGCGGCCCTGGAGATGTCCACCCGGCACGGCGGGCGGGGCGGCGCGATCGTGAACATCTCCTCCGGCGCCGCCACCCTGGGCAGCCCCGGCGAGTACGTGCACTACGCGGCGAGCAAGGCCGCCGTGGACGCGATGACAACGGGCCTGTCCAAGGAGCTGGCCGCGGAGGGCGTCCGCGTCAACTCCGTGCAGCCCGGCATGATCGTCACGGACATCCACGCCTCGATGGGCGACCCGCAGCGGCCGTGGCGCGATGCCGGCCGGGTGCCGATGGGCCGCCCCGGCGAGCCGGACGAGGTCGCGGGGGCGGTCGCCTGGCTGCTGTCGCCGGAGGCGTCGTACACCACCGGCGCCGTGCTGCGCGTGGCCGGCGGGCTCTGAGCGGCGCGAGCCCCGGGCCCCGGGCCGGGGCCCCGGCACCGCAGGTGCCCTCGCACGGGTCAGAGCCGCAGGCCCGTGAGCTTGTCGGGGTTGCGCTGCACGTAGACGGCCGTGATCCGGCCGTCGGAGACCTCCAGGCTGAAGACGGTGTCCGGCCGCCCCTGTGACAGGACGAGCACGGCCGGGGCGCCGTTGAGCTCCAGGAAGCGGAACTCCGCCCCGGGCAGACCCCGCTGCGCCACCCCGATGAGGAACCGCCCGACCTTGTCGGCGCTCTCCAGGACGCGCAGCGGCGCCTTGGACTTCCCGCCGCTGTCGCCGATCAGGCGCACGCCGGGGGCGAGCAGTTCCATCAGCTCCCCGATGCTGCCGCCCGTGGCGGCGGCCAGGAACCGCTCCGTGAGGTCGCGCCGCTCGGCGGGGTCCACCGCGTAGCGCGGCCTGCGCTCCTCGACGTGGCGCCGGGCCCGCCCGGCGAGCTGCCGGACGGCCGCCTCCGAGCGGTCGAGCGTGACGGCGATCTCCGCGAAGGGGAAGCCGAACGCCTCGCGGAGCACGAAGACGGCGCGCTCCAGCGGGGAGAGCGCTTCCAGCACGACGAGGACGGCGAGCGAGACGGAGTCGGCGAGGACGGCCCGTTCCGCGGTGTCGGGAACGGTGGAGGCGAAGTCGGTGGCGATCGGCTCGGGGAGCCACGGCCCGATGTACGCCTCGCGCCGGGACTGCACCTGGCGGAGCCGGTCGAGAGCCAGCCGGGTGGTGATGCGCACCAGGTAGCCGCGCGCGTCGCGCACGTCCGCGCGGTCCGCGCCCGACCACCGCAGCCACGCCTCCTGCACCACGTCCTCGGCGTCGGCGACACGGCCCAGCATCCGGTAGGCCACGCCGGTCAGGACGGCGCGGTGCGCCTCGAAGGTGTCGAGGGCGGTGTCGTCGCGTGTGGTCACACCACCCATCCCAGCCGACCCGGTCCGGCCTTGTCCATATGAGGCCGCTCACCGCACGCGTAACGCCCGGCAATGGTCTACCCAGTGGTAACCGTTACTGACATCCTGTCTCGGAAGACACCGCGATGACGAGGAGTCAGGTCATGGCCGACACGGTTTCCTTTCCCATCGACACCCCCGCCGGAGAGCGCACGGTCGAGGTCGTCTACGAGCGGCTCGGCGCCGGGGAGCCCCTGGTCCTGCTGCACGGCATCGGCCACCACCTCCAGGTGTGGGATCCGGTCGCCGGCCTGCTGGCCGCCGAGCGCGACGTGATCGCCGTCGACCTGCCCGGCTTCGGGCAGTCCCCCGCCCTGCCCGACGGGATCCCCTACGGCCTGCCGGGCGTGGTGCCCGTACTCGGCGCGCTCTTCGAGGCCCTCGGCATCCACCAGCCGCACGTCGCGGGCAACTCCCTCGGCGGGCTGGTGGCCCTGCAACTGGGGCGCGAGAAGCTCGTCCGGTCCGTCACCGCCATCTCCCCCGCCGGGTTCTGGAGCGAGGCCGAGCGCCGCTACGCCTTCGGCATACTGTGGGCCCTGCGGCGCGGCGCGCTGACGCTGCCGCCGGGGGCCGTCGCCCGACTGGCCCGGACGACCGCGGGCCGGGCCGCGATGCTCAGCACCCTCTACGCCCGGCCGGGCCGCCGCACGCCCGACTCCGTCACCGCGGAGACCCGGGCGATGCGCGAGTCGACGGGCTTCGACGCCACCCTGCGCGTCGGCCGGTCGGTGCGCTTCACGGACGACATCCCCGACATCCCCGTCACGATCGCCTGGGGCGCCCGCGACCGGCTGCTGCTGCGCCGCCAGGGCGTCCGCGCCAAAGAGGTGATACCGGGCGCCCGGCTCGTCCGGCTGCCGGGCTGCGGCCATGTGGCGATGAGTGACGACCCGGCGCTGACCGCCCGCGTCATCCTGGACGCCTCGCGCTGAGGCGCGGGGAGGCTTTTTATTCACGGCGCGTATTCACGGCGCGTGTTCACGGCGCGTGTTCACGGCGCGTTCGGCCACCGGGCACCCGCCGCCGGTGGGAACTGGTCAGGACCTCCCCCGTCGGCGGTGCCGCCGGCCGCGGCGGGCACCGTCACGGCGCAGGCCCTCTCGGGCCGGCGGAGGCCCGGTGGGGTGTGCAGAGCGGCGAGGTGACGACGTCCTCGGGCCTGGTGTGGGTACGCGGGGCTTCCCCGCGGTGAGGCTGGACGACGCCTTCGGCCCCGAGCAGCGGTTCGTCAGAGCGCCCGCCGCCGCGAACGTCCCGCCGGGGCAGGGCAGCCGGTTCTTCGGCGAGGTCGCCGTCGACGGGAACAGCGGCCGGCTGACCGTCCCGCTGCGCGAGGAGGGCGGTGGGGTGCTGTTCACCAGGGTGCTCCAGCCGGGGCGCGTCGCACAGTGACGCCACCGGTAGCGGGTGGGAAGGTGGGGAGCACCCGACGGCGCGAGCGGAAGGTGCGGTGCCATGGCCGAGGCCGAGCAGGTGGATGTCGTCGTCATCGGGATGGGCCCGGGCGGTGAGCACGTGGCGGGCACGCTCGCCGAGGCCGGTCTGAGCGTGGTGGGCGTGGAGGCGGAGCTCGTCGGCGGCGAGTGCCCGTACTGGGGGTGCGTGCCGAGCAAGATGATGATCCGGGCCGGCAACGCCCTGGCGGAGGCGCGGCGCGTCCCCGGCCTCGCGGGTACGGCCGAGGTCGCGCCGGACTACTCCCCCGTGGCCCGCCGCATCCGGGACGAGGCCACGGACGACTGGAACGACCAGGTCGCGGCCGACCGTTTCACCGGCAAGGGCGGCCGCCTGGTCCGCGCGCGCGGGAAGCTGGCCGGCCCCGGCCGGGTGGAGGCGGGCGGCGAGGTCTTCGCCGCGCGGCGCGGGGTCGTGATCGCCACCGGCACCAAGCCGTCCGTCCCGCCGGTGCCCGGTCTCGCGGACGTGCCGTACTGGACCAACCGCGACGCCGTCGCCGCGAAGGAGCCGCCCCGGTCGCTGATCGTGCTCGGCGGCGGGGCGATCGGCCTGGAGCTCGCCCAGGTCTTCGCCCGGTTCGGCACCCGCGTCGAGGTCGTCGAGGCCATGGACGGGCTGCTGCCGGCCGAGGAGCCGGAAGCGGGCGAGCTGCTGGCCGGCGTGCTGCGCCGGGAGGGCGTGACGGTGCGGACGGGCGCGCGGGCGTCCGGAGTGCGGCACGCCGGCGACACCTTCACGCTCGCCCTGGAGGGCGGCACGGAGGTGACGGCGGAGCGGCTGCTGGTCGCCACGGGCCGCCGGGCCGACCTCTCCGGGCTCGGCCTGGAGACCGTGGGCCTGGACCCCGGGGCGAAGGCGCTGAAGGTCGACGCCCGGCTGCTGGCCGCCCCCGCGCTGTGGGGCGTCGGCGATGTGACGGGGCACGGGGCGTTCACGCACGTGGCGATGTACGAGGCGCAGATCGTCGTCCGGGCGGTGCTGGGCCGGCCGGGGCCCGACGCCGACTACCGCGCCCTGCCCCGGGTGACGTTCACCGACCCGGAGGTCGGCGCGGTGGGCCTGACGGAGCGCCAGGCCCGGGAGCGGGGGCTGCGGGTGCGGACGGGGCTCGCCCGGCTGCCGTCCACCGCGCGCGGCTGGATCCACAAGGCGGGCAACGAGGGCCTGGTGAAGCTGGTCGAGGACCTGGACCGGGGCGTGCTGGTCGGGGCGACCACCGTGGGCCCGGCGGGCGGCGAGGTGATGTACGGTCCGGCGGTGGCGATCCAGGCCGAGGTGCCCGTCGAGGCGCTGCGGCACATGATCTACGCCTATCCGACGTTCCACCGGGGCGTGGAGGACGCCCTCGCCGACCTCCGGGCGGGCGAGCCGCCGGCAGAGACCTCCGCCGGCTGAGGGCCGACCAGGGCATGTCGTACGGATCCGGGTGAGAATCCGGGCAGTTGCCGACAAGAGGCGTGCTTTACCCATCGGTCACAAGCTGTTCGTGATCACGCAACACCGCTGGGTCAGGGTGGGGCCATGACGGACGAGATCCCCACCGAGAGCTCCCGGTCCCACCACTGGCGGCGGGATCTGGTCGAGCCGGCCGCCCTGTTCGGCGCGGCCGCCACCGCCCACTGCGTGGCCGACACCGTCGCGCACGGCCCCGACGGCCCGGTGCTGCTGGCCGGCTCGGCCGCCGCGCTGCTGGCCACGGCCGCCTTCCACACCTGGTGGTCCCGGCGCCGCCGCACCCGCCCGGTGCCCACCGCCGCGCGCCCGGCCGCCGTCCCTGCCGCCGACGCGCCCGAGGCCGGCCGGGCTCCCGAAGGCGGCACGGCGCTGTGGCGGATGCGCACGACCGTCCGCGACGAGCCCGGGAGCCTGGCCGCGCTGTGCGTGGCTCTGGCACACCGTCACATCGACATCCTGTCCCTGCAGACGCACCCGCTGGCCGACGGCACCGTCGACGAGCTGCTGCTGCGCGCCCCCGCCGCCCTCGCCGCCACCGAGCTGGCCGCGGCCGCCACCGCGGGCGGCGGCCGCGAGACCTGGCTGGAGCGGGCCGACGCCCACGACCTGGTGGACGCGCCCACCCGGGCGCTCACCCTGGCCACCCGCACGGCGCTCGACGCGGCGGAGCTTCCGCTGGCGCTGCGGCAGTTGTTCGGGCGGTGCACGATCCGCTCGGTCCCCGCCCGCCCGGCCCGCGGCGGCGCCGCCGAGCCGGTGCCGGCCGAGGGGATGTGGGAGGGAACGGTGATGCGGCTGCGGGACCCCTCCGGCGGGTCGATCACCGTCGAGCGCCCGTATCTGCCGTTCACCCCGACCGAGTTCGCCCGCGCCCGGGCGCTGGTCGAGCTGGACGCGCGCCTGGGCCCGCGGGTGCCGCCGCGCAGCGAGGTCATGACGCTGCCCGAGGGCAACGCGATCAGTGTCCGGCGCGCCGGCATCAGTGACCTCGCCGCGGCGCGCGAGATGCACGACCGCTGCTCCCCCGCGACGCTCGCCCGCCGCTACCACGGGCCGGCCGGGGACGCCGACCGCTACCTCCGCCACCTGCTGAGCCCCCGCTTCGGCCGCACCCTGGCCGTCCACACGGCGTCCGGGCGGCTCGTGGCCCTCGGGCACCTGCTGTGGGACGGCGACGAGACGGAGGTCGCGCTGCTGGTCGAGGACGAGTGGCAGCGGCGCGGCGTCGGCGGGGAGCTGCTGCGCCGGCTGGTGGGCCTGGCCACCGAGGCGCGCTGCGAGAGCGTCTACGCGGTCACCCGGTCCTCCAACACCGGGATGGTCGCGGCGATGCGGGGCCTGGGCCTGCCGCTGGACTACCAGATCGAGGACGGCACCCTCGTGATCACCGCCCGGCTCGCCCCCGCGCCGGCCCCCTCCCGGGCCGCGGGCGCACCGGCCTCCCGGGCCCGGTAAAAGCCGGTGACGCGGCAGCACCCCACGTACGAGGATGACCGCATGCCGAACACCACCCATGACCTTCTCCCGCGCCAGGTAGCCGACGCCTACGTCGACGCGCTCGTCGAACTCGACCCGATCACCGGCACGTTCCTGGGCGAAGCGCGGTCCGCGCGGCGCCTGCCGGACTACTCACCGGCGGGGGCGCGGGCCCGCGCCGACCTGGCGCGCGCCACCCTCGACCGCCTCGCGGCGGCCGAGCTGATGCCGGGCGCGGAGCGCGACATCGAGCGGCGCTGCGGGCGGCTGCTGCGGGAGCGGCTGACCGCCGGACTGGCCGTGCACGACACGGGCGAGCACCTGCGCGCCGTCAGCAACATCGAGGGGCCGCTGCACGCGGTGCGCGAGATCTTCACCATGATGCCGGCCGACACCGAGGAGGACTGGGCGGCGATCGCCGAGCGGCTGCGGGCCGTCCCCGCGGCACTCGACAGCTTCCGGGCCTCCCTCGCCGAGGGCCTGGACCAGAAGCTGCCGGGCGGCCCGCGCCAGGTGAGCACCGTCCTGGGGCAGTTGGAGCAGTGGATCGGCACGGGCGGCGGCTGGTTCGCGGAGTTCGCCGCCGCGGGGCCCGAGGCGCTGCGCGCGGAGCTGGACAAGAGCGCCGCCGCGGCCACCGGCGGCCTGGCCGTCCTGCGCGACTGGCTGCGCGACGTCTACGCCCCGGCCGTCGAGGGCTCCCCCGACGTGGTGGGCCGGGAGCGGTACGCCGTCTGGTCGCGCTACTGGAACGGCACGGACCTCGACCTGGACGAGGCGTACGCGTTCGGCTGGTCGGAGTTCCACCGGGTCCTCGGCGAGATGCGCGAGGCGGCGCAGAAGGTCCTGCCGGGCGCGGTGACGCCGTGGGAGGCCCTGGCCCACCTCGATGTCCACGGCCGGCACATAGAAGGCGTCGAGGAGGTCCGGGTCTGGCTGCAGAAGCTGATGGACGACACCATCGAGGCCCTGGACGGCACGCACTTCGACCTCGCCGAGCCCGTCAAGCGCGTGGAGTCCCGCATCGCGCCCCCGGGCGGCGCCTCGGCCCCGTACTACAGCGAGCCGTCCCAGGACTTCTCCCGCCCCGGCCGGACGTGGCTGCCCACCATGGGCGAGACCCGCTTCCCGGAGTACGACCTGGTGTCCACCTGGTACCACGAGGGCGTGCCCGGCCACCACCTCCAGCTCGCGCAGTGGGTGCACATGGCGGACCGGCTCTCCCGCTACCAGACCACCGTCGGCGGCGTCAGCGCGAACACCGAGGGCTGGGCCCTGTACGCGGAGCGGCTGATGGACGAGCTGGGCTTCCTCACCGACCCGGCCCGCCGGCTGGGCTACCTGGACGCCCAGATGATGCGCTCCACACGCGTGATAGTCGACATCGGCATGCACCTGGGGCTGGAGATCCCCGCCCACTCGCCGTTCCACCCCGGCGAGCGCTGGACGCCGGAGCTGGCCCAGGAGTTCTTCGGCCTGCACAGCGGCCGTCCCGCGGACGTCGTCGAGAGCGAGATGACGCGCTACCTCGGGATGCCGGCGCAGGCGATCGGCTACAAGCTCGGCGAGCGGGCCTGGCTGGCCGGCCGCGAGGCGGCCCGCGCGGCGCACGGCGCCGCGTTCGACGCGAAGGCGTGGCACATGGCGGCGCTGTCGCAGGGCTCGCTGGGGCTGGACGACCTGGTGGCGGAGCTGTCGGTGCTCTGACCGCCGCCGGACGGAAGCGGCCGGGGCGGGGGCCCGCCCCGGCCGTGTCAGATGCGCCAGGTGCGGATGCGGTCGGCGCACTCGTAGACGTCGACCCGGTACTCCTTGATGTCCCGCGCCAGGTCCACTATGGAGCCGTAGGGAGGGTCGATGCCCTCGCCCGCGGCCGCCATGTAGGCGACGACGACCATGCACGCGTAGAGGCTGCTGCGCACCGGGAGCGGCTGGAGCCGGACGAGGGTGTGCATCAGGGACGCGGCGCGCCAGGCGGCGTCGGGCTCGTGGTCGAACTTCGCGACGTCGAAGGCGTGCCGGGAGACGGCGGCGGCGAGCGCGGTGTAGTCGTGGACGGCGGGCTCTTCGTACAGCTTCTGCTCCTGTACGCCCAGGAGCCAGGGCAGGTCGATGAGCAGCGTCATCAGGCAGCCGCACCGCCTTCGGACGGCGGCGCCTCCTCGGGGAAGGCGGCGTCGAATTCCTCTATGTGTTCGTTCCAGAACTTCGCGGCCCGCTCCACGAAGCGGCGCCGCTGCTGCTCGCGCACGGACAGGTCGTGCACGTACGCCTTGACGCTCTTCCCGTCCGCGGCAGCGGCCTCGCGGATGGCCGCGAGCTCCTCTTCCGTGAATTCAATGTTGAGTGCGGGCATGGGGCCACGGTACCGGGCAGGTGCCGGCCGGGGCAGGGGTCGACAGCGCGCCGCGCCCGGGGAGCCGCGCGCGGTCCTCGCCCCGGCCGCGGCTCACCAGGCGGGGAGCGGTCCGTTCCCGGGGCGGGGCGCGCCGGGGCGCCCGCCGGCGCGGCCCAGGGCGTCGATCTCGATCGCCGGGCAGCGGTCCATCACCATGTCGAGGCCGGCCGCGCGCGTCCGCTCGTAGGCCGCCTCGTCCACGACGCCGAGCTGGAACCAGACCGCCTTGGCGCCGATCGCGACCGCCTCGTCGGCGACGGGCCCCGCGAGCTCGCTGTTGACGAAGACGTCCACGACGTCGACGGGGAAGGGGATCTCCGCCAGGGAGGCGTAGCCCCGCTCGCCGTGGACCGTCTCGGCCTTGGGGTGGACGGGCACGACGCGCTTGCCGTGGCGCCGCAGCACCTCGGCGACGCCGAACGCCGCGCGCTGCCGGTTCGACGACAGGCCCACGACGGCCCAGGTGTCGCCGGTCCGCTCGATGATCTTCCGGATGATCCCCGCCTCTGCGTACATGCCCGCTCAACGAGCGTCCGCCGCTGATCATTCCCGTCGGCGCGGCGGCCCGGCGCGGCGGCATAGGGTGGCCGGATGGAGCAGTACCGGACGGTCGCCCGCGAAGGCGTGCACGAGATCGAGATCAACAAGTCGCGCTTCCTGTGCGCGCTCGCGCCCGCCGCGACGGAGGAGGAGGCCCAGGCGTTCATCGCCCGGGTCCGCAAGGAGCACCCCACCGCCCGCCACCACTGCTTCGCCTACGTCCTCGGGGCCGACGGGTCGGTCCAGAAGGCGAGCGATGACGGTGAGCCCGGTGGCACCGCGGGTGTCCCGATGCTCCAGATGCTGCTGCGCCGCGAGGTCCGGTACGTCGTCGCCGTCGTCACCCGCTATTTCGGCGGGGTCAAGCTGGGCGCGGGCGGGCTCATCCGCGCCTACGGGGGTGCCGTCGGCGAAGCGCTCGACACGCTGGGGACGGTGACCCGGCACCGGTTCCGGCTGGCCACGGTCACCGTCGACCACCAGCGGGCGGGCAAGCTGGAGAACGACCTGCGGGCCACGGGGCGGGCGGTGCGCGAGGTGGCCTACGGGGCCGAGGTGCGCATCGAGGTCGGGCTGCCCGAGGCCGATGTGGCGGGCTTCCGGTCCTGGCTGGCCGACACCACCGCCGGTACGGCCCGCCTGGAGCTCGGCGGCGAGGCGTACGGGGCCGCCTGACGGGCCGGGCCTCCCTTCGGGCTCAGACGTAGTCCTCCAGCCGGGCCAGGGCGAAGCCCTGTGCGGTGGCGCGGCGCAGCACCAGCCGCAGCATGTCGGTCATGGAGCCGCCGTCCCACTGCTCGGGGCCGTTGAAGTGGCTGAGGATGATGTCGCCGGGCCGGAGCTTCCCGCCGGTGTTGCGGTACTCGATCCGGTCGGCGAACGCCTCCTCGTTCCACAGGGGTGCCGCCCGGGCGCCGCATTCCTCGGCGATGGTGAGGGTGTCGCGGTCGAAGTCGCCGAAGGGCGGGCGGAAGAGTGTCGGGCGCGCCCCGATCTCCCGCTGGAGGATCCGCTGCTGGCCGCAGATCTCGGTGTGCTGCTCGTCGTCGGAGAGCTCGGACATCTGGGGGTGGCTCAGGGTGTGGTTGTGGACGGCGACGCCCGCGGCGTGCAGCTCGCGGAAGTAGCCGTAGTCGCCGCGCGCGGACGCGTGGGTGAGGAAGGCGCTGACCGGTATCTTCAGCTCGCGCACCATCTGCAGGAAGGCCCGGTTCTTCACGGCGCCGTCGTCGACGGTGAGGAAGACGATCTTCTCGGTGGTCGGCACGTGGGTGAAGACGGGTATGAGCCCGGGCCCCCGGGAGAGCCACTGGGGGGTGGTCAGCCGCGGCTTGACCGCGGGGGGCGGGGGCGCCAGGAGGGGGGCCTGGTCCAGGCCCCATTTCTTCGCGGTGGCCTGGCGTTGCCGGGGCGACTGGCCGGGCGGCGCCTGGCCGTCCTCCGAGGAGGCGCCGGGCAGCTCCCAGGGGGCGCAGGCGACGGCGCTCACGAGGAGCAGGGACACGATCAGTGCGTGGGCGAGGGGCCGGCCGCCGCTCTTCCGCGATCCGGCCGCAGATCGTATGAGGCGCATATTCCGGATCCTGGCAGCGCGCCCGGGGCGACGCTCGCCCGGTTCGCCCATCGGAGCCACGCGGGGGGCGCGGGTGCGGTATGCCGGGGGCGGGGTATGTCCGGGCCAGGCGCGTCAGAGGCCGGGTGCGTCAGAGGCCGGGCGCCTCACGGGCTACGGCCGCCGTCCTCCCGGCCGCCGGGGTCCGGGGCTTGCCGCCCGGCGGTCCGCTCCGCCGCGGGCGGGCCGGCGGGCACGGAACCGCCGCCCTGGAGCCGTTCCAGGTCGGCGGGGCGCACCTGGATGGCGAACAGCGCGATCACGGCGGCGACGGCCGTGAAGGCCGCGGCGACGACGAACGCCGCGGAGACTCCCGAGGTGAGCACCTGGTCGCCCCACGGCCGGGGCAGCTGACCGGTCCGTTCGAAGGCGGCCCGGTCCTGCGGAGTGGCGTCGCGGAGGAACTGCGGCATCCGGTCCTTCGCCTCGTTGCGGCTGGCGGTGCCGAAGACGGTGACGAGGATCGACAGGCCCAGCGAACCGCCCACTTGCTGGGTGGCGTTGAGCAGTCCGGAGGCCGCGCCGGACTCGCCCGCGGCGACCCCCGAGACGGCCATCAGGGTCAGCGAGACGAACTGCATGCCCATGCCGAGGCTGAAGAGGAGCATCGGCCCGAGAATGCTTCCGAGATAGGTGGAGTGGATATCGGTGAGGGTGAGCCAGGACAGCCCGGCCGCGGCGAGGAGCGCGCCCACCACCATGAAGGGCTTCGGGCCGTATTTCGGCAGCAGTTGGGAGGCCAGCCCCGCGCCCACCGCGATGACGGCGCTCACGGGCAGGAAGGCCAGTCCGGCCCGCAGGGGGCTGAAGTCCAGCACGTTCTGGACGAAGAGCGTGAGGAAGAAGAACATCCCGAAGATGGCCGCGGCGAGGCTCAGCATGATCCCGTAGGTGCCCGCGCGGTTGCGGTCGGTGAACATCCGCAAGGGGGTGATCGGCTGCCGGGAGCGCTGCTCGACGCGGATGAAGGCGGCGAGCAGCAGCACGGCCGCGCCGAACGACGCGAGCGTGAGGGTGTCCCGCCAGCCGTCCTGGGCGGCCCGGATGAACCCGTAGACCAGCAGCGCCATGCCCAGGGTGGAGGTCAGCGCCCCGGCGAGGTCGAAGTGGCCGGGGTGGCGCTCGGACTCCCTGATGTGCCGGGGGGTGGCCAGGACGATGAGCAGGCCGATCGGCACGTTGACGTAGAAGACCCAGCGCCAGTCGAGCCATTCGACGAGGAGGCCGCCCGCGAGCAGCCCGATGGCACCGCCGCCGGCGGAGACCGCCGCGAAGACGCCGAACGCCCTGTTGCGCGCCGGACCTTCGGTGAAGGTCGTGGTGATCAGCGCGAGGGAGGTCGGCGAGGCGATGGCGCCGCCCACCCCCTGGAGGGCGCGGGCGGCCAGGAGCTGCCCGGAACTCTGGGCCAGGCCGCCGAGCAGGGACGCCAGGACGAACAGCAGCACGCCGAAGACGAACACCCGGCGGCGGCCGAGGATGTCCCCGGCCCGGCCGCCGAGCAGCAGCAGGCCGCCGAAGGTGAGCGTATAGGCGTTGACGACCCAGGACAGGCTGGTGGTGGAGAAGTTCAGGGAGCTCTGGATGTGCGGCAGGGCGATGTTCACGATGGTGATGTCGAGGACCACCATCAACTGGCAGGAGGCGATGACGAGAAGGGCCGTCCCGTTTCCGCCGTGCCGCCGCCCGGGGGCGGGGGGAGCGGGAGGGACGGGGTCGCCGGCCGACGCCGGCTGAGAGGACGTCATGGCGATCGCCTCACGAGGAGGGACAGGGGGCTTTCGGACCGCTCCGTCCAATGTAAGCCGGGGCAAAAGCCGCTACCACTCGGGCGGAAAAAGGGCCCGGGTGGCAGGGTGGTAAGGATGGCGGAAGACCGCGTGGGAAAGGAGTCCGAGATGGCAGGCGAGGTCTCTTTCTTCGAGCTGGGGGTGGACGACCCCGAGCGGGCCCGCACGTTCTACGGCGGCCTCTTCGGGTGGGAATTCGACACCGTCACCTCCGGCGGCGGTTTCGCGATCCGGGCGCCCGGTGTGCCCGGCGGGGTGCACGGCGGCGACCCCGGCGCGAGTCCTTATGTGTTCTTCCGGGTCGACGATCTGGAACTCGCGCTCGCGGAGGTCGTGCGGCTGGGCGGCTCGGTCGAGACCCCTGCCGCCGACGACGAGCCGGAGTCCGTGGCGCGGTTCGGCCGCTTCGCGTTCTGCCGCGACGACCAGGGCTCGCCGTTCGGCCTCCACCAGGCACCCGGCGGCGGCTGAGGGCACTTAGTACTGCAACGGTCTTTGCTGTGACGGGTGGGTAGCTTCTGGCGGGGTGTGTCCGCGTCGTTTGTAGTGGCAGACGCGGGCTTGGTACTGCCG
>NZ_JBEYZW010000097.1:0-25415 GCF_040646215.1 Streptomyces sp. NPDC046215
GCCCGCGCCCTCCAGGCGCCGGCCGCCCCCTTACCCCCCGCCCTCCGCCCCCCGGGGCGGCCGCGGCGGGGCGGGGGGGCCCCCGGCGGGGGGGGGGCCCCTCCGCGCGAAGCCGTACCCGCGCTTTCGCCCCGGCCGGCATCCGCCCGGCCGGGGCTTTCGCGTGCGCGCCACAGGCGCGGGACGCACCGGCCCGTCCCCCCGTTGCCCCCCGCGACGGGCCGGTGCTCCCGGCCGGACGGCCGTCGGCTCTCGACGCCCGTCCGGGCTCCATGGTCATCAACCCCGCCTCCGCGTGCTCCGGTCACACGGGAAAGGCGGGCCGGCGGTCGATCCGGGCGCGGTCCGCCGGGGATCCGAAGTGGTAGTCGATGAGCCGGACGGCCTCCGCCCAGTCCCGCATGGTCTTCACCGGCGCGAGCGTCCTGACGACGAAGGGGTCGCTCCACCGGGCGACCGCCCGCTCCCAGAGCACCAGCGGCGGCTCGTCCAGGACGCTGCCCACCGTGCCCTCGTAGACCGGCATCGCGTGGACCCCGCCGTCCGGGGCGACCCGCATGAGGGGCACGATCCGCCCCTGGGCGACGTCGTCGGGGTGCGTCATCTGCCGCTGGTGGTCCTCGACCGCGACGCGCAGCCCCGCCGGGGCGAGGGATTGCAAGTGTTCGAGCCAGTGCGGGCCGGTCAGCCACCGGGCCTGCTCGTCGTCGAGGAGTTCGTGGTCGGCAAACCCCTCGCGGCCGGCGAGCCCGGCGGGCAGGGTCAGGGTGTAGACCAGGTGACCGAGCTCCGGGAAGCGCGGCGCGACGGTGGTGCAGAAGGTCTCGATCTGGTGGAGGTTGCTCCGCATGACCGCGACGTCCACTCCGAACGCGCCCGGGGCGGCGCCCTGTTCCCTCATCCCGCGGGACGCCTCGTCCAGCAGGCGCAGCGTGTTCGTCGCCCGGGCGTAGGAGAGCGCCCTGCCCCTGATGCGGTCGTGGACCTCGGCGGTGGCGCCGTCCAGGCTCACCGCGACGGTGGGGAACGCCCGCAGCAGTTCCCGGGCCAGCGGCCGGTCGACGCGCCATCCGCTGGTGTACAGGGTGACGGGGACGCCGGCGTCCGAGAAGCGCGCGGCGACGTCGAAGAGGCCGGGCACGAGCAGGGGTTCCCCGCCGGTGATGACGATCTGTCGCGGCCGCAGGGAGAGGAACGCGTCGGCCATGCGCAGGAGTTGCCGGGTCGTCGGTTGCGGGGACGGGCGGCGGCCGGACTCCGAGTAGCAGTGGGAGCACCGGAGCGGACAGGCGTAGGTGATGTCCCAGATGACACCTGCGGGGGTGCTCGTCGCGTTCACCGGAAACCGCCTCCCACGAGGGACGTTGGCTCAGTGAGGCCGACCGTAGCGGCTGGGCGGCCGTGCGGGCGATCGTTGGTCCGCTGAGCGGACCGCCGGCTTCGAGATCCCTCACCGAATGGGCGGTTTCGCCCTCTTAGTTGACATTTATCAAGTAGCTATCAGGCATCTACTCGTCATTTATCCCGGTGACCTTTACTGAGCCGGAGGCGGAAGGGGGACCCGATGCCCGAACTGGCGGCCGGGGAGACCGGCGACCGGTCCACTCACGGGCGAGGCGTGCTGGAGGGGGCTTTCGCCCTGCTGGACGCCCTGGAGGAAGCGCGCGAAGCCGGGCTGACGGCGCTGGCGGCGCGCAGCGGGCTGCCCAAGACGACCGCGTACCGGCTGCTGGAACAGCTGGCGGAGCTGGGCGCCGTCGAACGGCACGGTGCCCGCTACCGGCCGGGCCCGCGGCTGTTCCGGCTGGGGTCGGCGTGGCAGCCGCACCCGGCGCTGCGGGCGGCCGCCAGGGGGCCGGTGCGGCGGCTCGCGGCCGCCACCGGCGCCACGGTCGGGGTCTGCGCGCTGCGGGAGGGCCGCACCCTGGCCCTGCTGGGGGCCTCCGGCATGGTGGACCACCTGGCCCCGGTGCGGCCCGGGGTGTCCTGGCCCTGGCACACGGCCGCCGGAAAGGCGCTGGTGGCCACGTCGGCGCCGCTGATGCCGTTCGGCCCGCTGCCGCCGTCCTGGCGGCGGGAGGCGGCGGCGATCAGGGAGAGCGGGGTGGCCCTGGACCGGGAGGGCATCCTCGCGGGGGTGTGCTGCGTCGCCGTGCCGGTGGCCACCGGGCGCGGCGAGACGGTCGGCGCGCTGTGCGCCCTGGTCGACCCGTCCTGCGACATGCGGCGGCTGGCCGACCTCGTCACCCGGGCGGGGCGCGCGGTGAACGCGGGCCTGCGGGGGACGTGAGCCGCACCGGGGCGACCGCGGCCGCCGGACGCCCGCGACGGCCTCGGCGCCGGCCGGGGCGGCTCGCGGCGTCACAGCCCGGGTCGGGCCCCGCGAAGCCGCGCCGTACGCCCGAGGGGCATCGCGCGTGCGCTCGCACGACGCAGGGCCGCCCTCATATCGGGCGAACTCGGGCGCACCCGGCCACGCGGCGAGCTCCACCGGCTACCGCCGGGAGGCGCCCTTGGTGCCAGGCGTCACGGACCCACGGGGCCGGGCGCTACCGCCGTACGCGGGGCATTCCCAGGCCGAGCCAGGAGATGATCTCCCGCTGGATCTCGTTGTTGCCGCCGCCGAACGTGAAGATGACCGCGCTGCGGTAGCCGCGTTCCAGTTCGCCGTGGAGGACGGCGCCCGCCGAGCCCTCCTTCAGGGGGCCGGCCGCGGCCAGGACCTCCATCAGCCAGGCGTAGGCGTCCCGGCGCGCCTCGGAGCCGTAGACCTTGACGGCCGAGGCGTCCTGGGGGGTGAGCGTGGACCGCTGCAGGGCGTCCACCATCTGCCAGTTGAGCAGCTTCATCGCCTCCAGCCGCAGGTGGGTGCGGGCCAGCCGGCCGCGCACCCAGCCGAGGTCGGCGACGCGCCGCCCGTCGGCGAGCTTCGTCTCCGCCGCCCAGCGCCGGACGCCCCGCAGGGCGCTGACGGCCGTGGCGCCGTGCGCGGCGAGGGTCACCCGCTCGTGGTTGAGCTGGGTGGTGATCAGCCGCCAGCCCTTGTTCTCCTCGCCCACCCGGTTGCGGACCGGGACCCGGACGTCGTCGTAGTAGCCGGCCGTGGTGGTGTGGGAAGCGAGGGTGTTGATGAGGGTGCAGGAGTAGCCGGGGGCGCTGGTGGGGACGAGGAGGATGCTGATGCCCCGGTGGGGTGGGACGCCCTTCTCGGCGGGCGCGGTGCGCACGGCCAGCCAGATCCAGTCCGCGGTGTCCCCGTTGGTCGTCCAGATCTTCTGCCCGTTGACGACATAGTCGTCGCCGTCGCGGACCGCGCGCGTGGTGAGCGCGGCCAGGTCGGTGCCGGCGCCGGGCTCGCTGTAGCCGATGGCGAAGTCCAGCTCACCGGAGAGGATGCGCGGCAGGAAGTACGCCTTCTGCTCCTCGGTGCCGAACTGCATGAGCGTGGGGCCGACGGTGTTGAGGGCCATGAGCGGCAACGGGACGCCCGCCTGCGCGGCCTCGTCGAAGAAGATGAACTGCTCCATGGGCGTCATGCCGCGGCCGCCGTACTCCTCGGGCCAGCCCACCCCGAGACGGCCGTCGGCGCCGAGCCGGCGGATCGTCGCGCGGTAGAAGCGCTTCTGCTCGGCGGGGTCGGCGTGGCGGGACTGCGTGCCGTCGGGCACGAGCTCCGCGAAGTACTCCCGCAGCTCGGCGCGGAAGCGCCGCTGCTCCGGGGTGTATGCGAGGTCCACGGGCCCTCCCGGTGTTCGCCGTCCGTGCGGTGACGGCGCACACAGTAGAACCGGTTCCAGAAATGCGGAAGGGCGGTACGGGGGTGTCCCGTACCGCCCTTCCCGATTCCGCCGGCCGGCCGCCTCAGCGGCCCGCGTGCTTGCGGTGCCGCCCGCCGCCCACGGGCGCGCCGCCCGCCCGGCGGCGGCCGCCGGGCACGGCGCCCGGGTGGTGGCCGCCCTGGGCCGCCGCCATGTCCGCCCGCTCCTGCGCCAGGCCGTAGCGCTCCATCAGGGGCACGCGGTGCAGCTGGGGCAGCACCCAGGTGTGCCACAGGCCCGTCATGAAGGTGATCGCGGAGATGGCGATCAGGACCGAGCCGAGGGTGTCCGTCGGGTAGTGGGCGCCGACGTACATCCGCGAGAAGGCCACGAGCAGGACCGCGAAGGTGCCGCAGATCAGGACGGTCCTGCGGTGCCGGGTCTCCCGGAGCAGGAAGTACGCGGCGATGACGACCGAGACGGTGAAGGCGGTGTGACCGCTGGGGAAGCTGTTGGATCCGATCTCCGGGTCGAGCATGTACTCCCGCGGGGGCCGGGGCCGGGCGACGATCGCCTTCGCGATCTGGGTGCTGTTCCAGCCGACCGCGACCACGAGGAACGTGGCGGCGGCCTTGACCGGCCGGCGCCGCACGAACAGCAGCCAGCCGCTCCAGACCGCGAGGATCAGCAGGCCCGCGACCGGTGAGGCGAGAGCGCTGACGCCCTCCATCGTGTGGTTGAGCCAGCCCGTGCGGGTGTTGTCCTGGATCGTGAGGTCCAGGTCGAGGTCGTGCGGCTGGATCAGCCGGGTGTGCGCGGCGACCAGCCCCAGCGCGATCACGACCGCGAACAGCAGGAGGGAGTTGCGCAACCAGTGGCGCACGTACGGCATGGGCGGGGCGTCCTTTGAATCGCTAGGGCGGTACCGGCACGGCGGAACACGCGGGGGTGACGACGACATGCCGCGCGGGTGTCGTCAGCGCGGCTGTACGGCAAAGCTACACGCGCCGCCCGCTCGCGCCGTCAGGCCACCTGTCCCCGCTCCGGCGCCGAAGGGCCCGCGCCGTCACCCCCGCCGGCCGGCGGGCACGCCGGGTGAGGGAGTTATACCGGATCGTCACCACCGGCCTCGGTGAAGATCACCCGATTCAGCCGATCGTGGCCGCCGCGGGCCGGCCCGGAACCACACCCGCACCCCCGGAGTGACGCCGCTCACACCGGAGTTCGGTATTCCGCTGGCCTGAAGTCGTCTGTCCCACCACGTGCGCTCAACCCCAGGCGTATGGACGGTGTCCTGCTCGCTGTCCACACAAGGCGAGCAGGAGGGGAAGCACCCGTGAAGATACGCACGGTACACAGAGCGCTGATGGGGGCACTGGCCACCGCCGCGCTGACGGCGACGGCCCTCACGGCGCCCGCGGCGGCCGCCGCGGGCGGAGGCGCGGACGGGCACACCGCCACCCGGGCGGCCATGCGGGCCCAGGTGGAGGCCGGGGTGCCGGGGGTTCTCGGCCAGGTGCGGGACGAGGACGGGGTGTGGCGGGGGTCCGCCGGGGTCGCGGACACCAGGACGGGCCGTCCGCGGCTGGCGGAGGACCGCTTCCGCGTCGGCAGCATCACCAAGGCGTTCGTCTCCGTCGTGCTGCTCCAGCAGGAGGCCGAGGGCAAGCTGAGCCTCGATGACAACGTCGAGCACTGGCTGCCGGGCGTCGTCCGCGGCAACGGCAACGACGGCTCGAAGGTGACGGTGCGCCGCCTGCTGAACCACACCAGCGGGATCTACAACTACACCGACGACCCGGCGATGCGCGAACGCCTCACCAAGGGCTTCTTCGAAAACCGCTACCGGACGTACACCCCCGGGCAGCTGGTGGGGATCGCCATGGAGCACCGGCCCGACTTCCGGCCGGGCGAGGGCTGGCGCTACTCCAACACCAACTACGTCCTGGCCGGCATGATCGCCGAGAAGGTTTCCGGCCGCTCTTACGCGAGCGAGATCGAGCGGCGGATCCTGAAGCCCCTCGGCATGCGCGCCACCACCCTGCCGGGCACCACGCCGACGATGCCCGCCCCGCACGGGCGCGCCTACAGCAAGCTGGAGGAAGCCTCCGACGCGCCGATCCACGACACCACCGTGCTCAACCCCTCGTGGGGCGGCGCGGCGGGCGAGATGATCTCCACGGCGGGTGACCTCAACCGGTTCTACGGGGCCCTGCTGGGCGGCCGTCTCCTGGCGGAGCCCCAGCAGCGGGAGCTGCTCACCGCCGTCCCGACCGGGGAGGAAGGCGGCGCCGGGTACGGGCTCGGCGTGAGTACGGCGCAGCTCTCGTGCGGGGTGCGGGTCTGGTTCCACGGCGGGGGCATCCACGGCTCGTCGTCGATGGCCGCCTCCACGCCCGACGGCCGGCACACCGCGGCGTTCAACCTGAACGCCGACTGGACCGGCGATCTCGCGAGCGTGGTGGAGGCCGAGTACTGCGGGGCCGCCGCCCGGCCCGCGGCGGGCGGGTCGAAGGGCCTGGCCGGGCTGGCCGCGCTGCGCTGAAGCGGCGCACCGGCCAGGGGATGACGAGGGTATGAACGAGGGCACCCCCGCGGACGTCCGCGGGGGTGCCCTTATCTTCCGTGCGGACTCAGCCCTGGCAGATGCCGCGCGCGTAGTCGTACGTGGCGGTGGCCTGTGAGTACTGCCACTGCGGTGCGAGCAGCTTCTGCTCGACCTGCCCGGCCGCCTCGGGGCTCTCCACCAGGTATCCGAAGTCCTGCAACCACGCGGGGTAGAGGTTCTTGGAGCCGATGTAGAACGCGGAGCCGTCCACGGAGACCAGCTTGTGGTGCTGCGCGTAGGGATGCCCGTCGGCCCACTTGGCGCTCGGGGAGCTGCGGAACGTCGCGAGCTGCAGATTGCCGCACATCGCCGACTTCGCACCGTCCCGGCCGCCGGGGAGCAGGGCCAGGCGGTTGCGGAGCACGTCGCTGATCTCGTTCAGGGACTTGATCTGCGAGTAGCCGCCGCTGCCGACCGCGCCGCGGTTGGCGGGGTCGCTGACGACGATGCGGACCTTCACGCCGGCGGCCAGCTTCGCGGCGAGGGCGTCGTAGAGCCGGATGTCGTACCGGGGCAGCGGCGGGCAGGTGGCGTTGAGGTCCTGCTGCGAGATCTCGATGTGGCTGCTCGCGCTGCCGATGAGCGCCCGCAGGGCGCTCTCCTCGGGGTTGACCGTGTCGTAGTCGCGGTCGGCGTTGGTGTTGTCGTGCAGGCCCACGACGCACTTGGTGTCCGGCGCACTGGGCAGGGCCGGGCGGAACGCCGAGGCGGCGTCCTTGTCCTTGATGCCGACGCCGAGGCCGCCGACCGCGATGACGGGGACGTTCCCGGTGGCCGGGGCGGCCTCGGGGTTGGCTTCCTTCTCCATCGCGGGCATGCAGCCGGCGCCGGGCGACGTCGCGAACCAGACACTGGCGATGTTGCTCTTGTTCTGGCAGGTCCAGGCCCAGAGGGTGTCCAGGTAGCGGCCGGCGGAGCCGGCGGCGGGCCCGGTCAGGGCCATGTCGACGTCCGACACCGGGTGCGCGGTGTCGAGGTAGTCGCCCTTCCAGCTGTTGATGCCGCCGGTGATCGCCGACTGACCGTCGACGACGAGCAGCTTGGAGTGGTTCCAGGACAGCGCGGTCTTCGACGTGGTCATCGACGCGACGTTCAGGGTGACGCTGCCGGCGGCGTCGCCGAGCTTGCCCATCAGGTCGTCGCGGTACTTCGAGGGCAGCGCGGTCATGTGGTAGACCGGCGCGGCGCCGACGAGGACCCGGACCTTCAGCTTGTTCCCGGCCGCCGCGGAGGACTTGAGCCCCGCGACGATCGCGTCCTGGAAGGCGCCGTCGGGGAACGGCGCCAGGGTGGATATGTCGACCGTGCGCGTCGCCTTCGCGATGTTCTCGGTCGTCTTGGCGAGGAGCCGCCGCGTTCCGGCGCGGTCGGCGCACGTGTCGTCGCCCCAGCAACCGGGGGTCTGCAGCAGCCAGTCGGTGGGGTCGGCGCCCGAGGCGTCGAGCTTGTTACCGCTGGTGCGCTCCCACACCTCGCCTTCGAGACCGGGCGAGACCTGGCGGAGCGTCTGCTCGACGGCGTCGAGGTGCGGGGTGGCGGGGGCCGTGGTGCGGGGGGAGTCCGCGAGGGCCGGGCCGGCGGGGAGCACGGCGAGAGCGACGGCCGAGGCCGCCGCGCATCCTGCGAGACGGGGTAAACGGCGGAGCCGGTGACGGGCCAATTTCGCATCCTTGTCGAGATGTCGGTACGGGGGTGGCGTCGTCGCGACGGGGGTGACGGGACGACACGTCGCGATCCGCGCCCGCCGGCCGGCGGCGGTGCGCAAGATCAACTCACTGAAGCTACCAGTACGGGCGCAGCGCCCCGCCCGCGAGCGCCCCGGCCCTCCCGGGCCCGGGGCTACCTCGGGGGCACCCGTACATCTCGCGGATGATCTCCGCCCCCGGTGGCCGCCCTGAGAGGTACAGGACGCCGACTCCCGGATGGATGTAGGGGGCCCGGACCGCGCCATAGCTTGCTGATCACGGTGGCGGAGCCGCCGCCCCCGACCGATCCAGAAGTGAGGCCACATGTACGGCAAGGCATCCGCACCCGAGTACCGGGGATCCCTGGACGGCCTCTCGGTGAACGCCTCGCTCGAAGAGGTGCTGGCCAAGGCCGTCGAGCAGCGGCGGCAGGCGGAGCGGGAGGGCTCCGACCTGGAGGCGGCGCACGCCGGTCTCGCCGTCGCCGAGGCCAGCCGGCGGCTGGGCCGGGTGACGGAGGCCGAGCGGGCGTGGAAGGCGAGCTACCGGGCCGCGCGGCGCGCCGGTGACCAGGGGGCGATGGCCTGGGCGGTGTGGAGCGGCGGCACCCTGGCCCGGCAGCGGGGCGCGCTCGCCCTGGCCCGGCGGTGGCTGGCCACGGCGGCGGAACTGGCCGAGCGCGGCGGGGACGTCGTGGCCCGCGGGTACGCGCTCGCCGGGCTCGCCGAGACCGGCCGGATCCAGGGCGACTACCAGGCCGTCGGCGAGCTGCACGAGAAGCTGCTGGCGGAGGCCAGGCGGCGCGGCGAGGCGCGGCACACCGTGTGGGCGCTGGAGGGCATCGCGCAGATGCACCGCAACACCGGCTCGTACGACACGGCGCTGGCCATGTTCGAGGAGGCGGCGGAGATAGCGGCGGGGGCCGACGACGCCCGGGGCCGGGCGTGGGCGCTGCGGGGCATCGCCGACGTGCTCTCCGTGCGGGGCGAGACCGGGCGGGCGCTCGGCCTGCTGTCCGAGGCGGAGGTGACCTGCCGGGAGATGGGGCTGGTCAGCGCGTTGGCGTACAACCACAAGATGCGGGGCAACGTGCTCTTCCGCGCGGGCCGGTACCCCGAGGCCGAGGAGTGCTACCGGGGCGCTTTGGAGGAGTTCCGGGCCATGGGCGAGCCGCGCGGTGAGGCCCTCGCCCGGCTGGGGCTGGTGAAGACCCGGGCCCGGCTGGGACGTGATCTCGCGGACACCGCGGCCGACCTGGAGTCGCTGCACCGTACCCTCGGCGGGATCGGTCTGCGCCACGCGCGGGACATGGTCGAGGCGGCCCGGGCCGAACTGGGCATCGGGACCGTCCCCGCGCAGCCGGTCGGCTGACGCGGCCCCCGGCCCCGCCCTTCACGGAAGAGAGAACGCCATGACTCCGCAGACCACCGGCCTCCAGGCACCTCCGCACGCCCTCGCCCGCAGCCGCGAGCTGACCGAGCCGGCCCTGCGGGCCGCGATAGGGCGGCTCCACCCCTTACCGCGCCGGATGGCCGCCTTCTCCCTCGGCTGGTGCGAGGCCGACGGCACGCCGAGCACCTCCCCCGGCGGCAAGGGGGTGCGGCAGGCCCTCGCGGTCCTGGCCGCCGAGGCGGTGGGCGCGCCGGGCGCGACCGCCGTGCCCGCCGCCGTCGCCGTCGAGCTGCTGCACACCTTCTCGCTGGTGCACGACGACATCATGGACGGCGACGAGCGGCGCCGGCACCGCGACTCCGTGTGGAAGGCGTTCGGGACCGGCCCGGCGGTCCTGACGGGCGACGCGCTGTTCGCGCTCGCCGTGCAGGTGCTGGCCGGGAGCGGCAGCGAGCACACGGGGGCGGCCGTGCGAAAGCTCGCCGGGACGCTGGGCGACCTGGTCCACGGCCAGGCGGACGACCTGCTGTTCGAGACGCGCCCGTGGACGGGCCCCGACGCCGTCACGCTCGGGGAGTACGAGGCGATGGCGGCCCGGAAGACGGGGGCTCTGCTCGGCGCCGCGACCGCGCTGGGCCCGGTCCTCGCGGGCGCGCCGCCCCGCCTGGTGGACGCGCTGTCGGAGGCCGGGCTCCACCTGGGCCTGGCGTTCCAGGCCGTCGACGACCTCCTGGGCATCTGGGGCGATCCGCTGACCACGGGGAAGCCGGTCCACAGCGATCTGCGCCGGAGGAAGAAGACCCTGCCCGTCCTCGCGGCCATGGTCCTGGACCCCGCGGCGGCCCGCCGGCTGGAGCTGCTGCTCGGCTCGGACGCCCCGCCGGGTGCCGCCGAGGCCGGGCGGGCGGCCGCCGTCGTCGAGGACGCGGGCGGCCGAACCTTCACCCTGGAGGAGGCCCGCCGCCACGCGACGGCCGCCCGCGCCGCGCTGAGCGGGGTGCCGCTGGCGGAACCGGCGGCGGCAGAGCTCGTGGCACTGTCCGAGTACCTGTTGGACCGGCAGGTGTGAGGGCGCCCCGGGCGCGGGCCCGTGGCCGCGGGAGGGGGCGCCGGAACCGGCCCGCCACTCAAGGCTTCCGCACGTCCGGCCGCGCGGGTACCGGCAGCGGGTTCGCCTCGCAGGTGGTGTCGCGCGCCGGGAGGGTGCCCTCCAGGAGGTAGGCGGCGATGGTGCCGTCCACGCAGGCGTTCCCCGACTGGTACTGGCCGTGGTCGCCGCCGGTGACGGTGACCAGGCGGGAGCCGCGCAGCGCGCGGTGGGCGCGCACGGCGCCCTCGTAGTGCGTGGCCGGGTCGCGTACGGAGTTGAGCATCAGGACGGGCGGGAGGCCCTTCCCGGTGACCTCGACCCGGGGGGTCCCGGCCGCCGGCCAGGCCGCGCAGGCGGCGCTGAAGGCGAGTTCCCGGGCTCCCGCGAGCGGGTGGGTGGCCGTGTCCCGGCCGCTGCGCTTCACCCAGTAGCCGATGTCGCGGTTCCACGGGGTGTCGGCGCAGGTCACCGAGAGGAATTCGGCGAAGAACTCGGCGCTGAGGTAGGTGCCGAAGACGGTGTCGGCGAGCTTCTTCTCGCCGGGGGTCGCGGTGTCCCAGTGGTCCAGCGCGGCGAGCGCCCCCGCGAGGACGGGGAAGTTCCCGCCTTTGTAGACAGCGCCTATCCCGGCGTTGTCGAGCGCGTTGGGGTCGAGGACCCTGCCGCCGGGGAGCGGCACCGGGCGGTCGCGCAGGGAGCTGCGGAGCTTCTCCCACTTCGCCTTCGCTTCGGTGGCGGTCCGCCCGTAGTGGTAGACGTCGTCGTACCGGGCGAGCCAGGGCAGGAAGTCCTGCTCGAAGCGGCGCTGGAAGCTCAGCGGCTGGCCCGTCTCGAATTCCTCCCAGGTGCCGCCGAAGGCGATGTTGCTGTCCAGCACGGCGCGTTCGACGCGCTGCGGGAAGAGGCTCGCGTAGTAGGCGCCGATCATCGTGGCGTAGGACACCCCGTAGTAGGAGATCTTCCGTTCGCCGAGCAGCGCGCGGTAGAGGTCCATGTCCCGGACGGTCTGCTCGGTGGTGATGCGGGTGAGGAGGTCGCCGCTGCGCTCGCGGCAGCTGTCCGCGAAGCGGCGGGACTTCTCCACCACGCTCTTCAGGGCGGCGGGCGAGCGGTCGCGGTAGTCGCCCGCGAAGAAGTCCCGGAACTCTTCGTCGCTCCGGCAGCGCACCCGGGTGCTGCGCCCGACGCCGCGCTGGTCGAAGCCGGCCACGTCGTAGGCGGCGGCGACCGACGGTGCGTACGAGGCCAGGTGCGCGGGCCGTTCCAGGCCCTGGCCCCCGGGGCCGCCGGCGGCCGTCATCAGCACCCCGCGGCGCCGTGCGGGGTCGCTCGCCCGCACGCGGGAGACCGCGATGCGGAGGTCCTCGCCGGTGCCGGGGTGGTGCCAGTCGCGGGGGACGGTCATCTCCGCGCACTCCAGCCGCGTCCCCTCCTTGCAGGGCTGCCAGGCCAGTTTCTGGGCGGCGTAGCGCGCGGGCACCGGTGGTCCGGCGGCCGGGCGTGCGGCGGCGGTGGCGGCCGGGAGCAGGGCTGCGGCGACGGCCGCCGCCACCGCGGCGGACACGGCGGTGGCGGCGGCGCGCCGCGGCTTCCTGAAGGCGAACATCGGTCCTCCTGAGGCGTTTTCTGTGACGCCTCAGATCCTGCGGTGCGCGAGGGTCGCGTTCGATCCCTCTGGTGTCCGTCTCCGGGGTGGCACCAGCTCCACCCCCTTGCCGAGGACTACTTGAGGAAGGTGACCTCCGGGTAGGCCGGGGAGGGCCGGTCCAGCAAGGGGGTGTGGCGGCCGCGCAGGTGGTGGTCGAAGAAGGCGGACACGTAGGCCCGGGTCAGGGCCGTGGCGCGGTCGCCGGGCACGGTGCCGAGCGCTCCTCCGACTTGCTGTGGGGGAAGCTGGTCGGGCCTGCCGAAGCGGTCCACGATCCAGGGGACGTCGGTGAAGGTCAGGTGCCCGCCGTCGGGCACGTCGAGCCAGCGCTTCCAGCCCGTCAGGTGCTGCCAGGTCTGCTCCCAGTTGGCCCGGACGTCGCCCGCGGGGGTCCGTTGGGCGCCGAGCAGCAGGACCGGCCGGTTCAGGCCGTCCGCGGGCGGCTCGGTGAAGAAGTTGCCGTCGAGGTTGACGGCGGCGTCGACGCGCGGGTCGTCGCGCATGACCTCGACGGCGCTCGCGCCGCCGATGGAGTGGCCGGCGACGCCGATCCGGTCGCGGTCGACGCGCAGTTCGCTGCCGCGGGACGTCAGGTGGTCGAGGACGAAGCTGAGGTCCTCGGCCCGGTTGCGGACGAGTGCCGCGGTGTCGGGCCGCTTGCAGACCTCGCACTTCTCGACGCGGCCGCCGGGGAATTCGACCGGCGCTTCGTAGGTGTGGTCGACCGCGGCGACGGCGTAGCCGCGCGAGGCGAGGTCCTCGCCGAGGGCGGTGAGCGTGAGGCGGCTCATCCCGAGGCCCGGGGACAGGACGACCAGCGGCCGGGGCACGGGGGCGGGGCGGGCACCGGTGACGGCGTGGGTGCGGACGCCGGCGAGCTTGTCGTTGCCGATGACCTCCTTCGACAGGTCCTTCGACGCGTAGGGGGCGGACTTGCCGCGCGAGGGCAGCGCCGGGTACCAGAGGGAGACCATGAGTTCGCGGGAACCGGCCGCGGGTTTCCACGGGTCGGGGCGCGAGCTGTCGACCAGGTGCAGGGTCTTCGTCCCGAGGGGGGCGCGGGTGGCGGGGGCCGGGACCTCGGCGGTGGCGGCGGGCGGGGCCGCCGCCACGGCCGGGAGCCCGGGAGCGGCCGTGGCCAGCAGGAGCGCGGCGGCCACGAAGGAGCGCCGCGAGGTTTTCCTCATCATGATCCACACCGTAGGCGAGGGGGGGAGGGGCCCGGCGACCGGGCCCGGGGACGAGGCGGCTCACCGGTCTCCGCCGGTCGGGAACGGCCCGGACGGTGGCCTCGGGGCCCGCGGCCACTCCCCCGCCCGCCGGCACCCCCGCTGGTCAGCCCGCGGTGCCGGGGCGGTCCGGGACGGTGTCCCGGGGCGCGCGGGGGTGCGGGATCAGGGCCTCGCCCTTCTGCTGGAGGGCGACGGTCCGTGCCGGGGCGGGTATCCGGATGCCCTCGTCGCGGTACCGCGTGTGCAGCCGCTTGATGAACTCGTGCTTGATGCGGTACTGGTCGCTGAACTCGCCGACCCCGAGAACTACGGTGAAGCCGATCCGGGAGTCCCCGAACGTATGGAACCGGACGGCCGGCTCGTGGTCGGGGACGGCGCCGTCGACGTCCTTCATCACGCTCTCGACGACCTCGTTGGTGACCCGCTCGACGTGCTCCAGGTCGCTGTCGTAGCCGACGCCCACCTGCACCGTGACGGTCAGCATCGGCTCGGGGCGGCTGCAGTTGGTCATGTTGGTGCCCGCGAGCTTGGCGTTCGGGATGATGACCAGGTTGTTCGAGAGCTCCTCCACCACCGTGATCCGCCAGTTGATGTCGCGGACGTAACCCTCCTCACCGCTGCTGAGCTGGATGTAGTCGCCCGGCTGTACGGTCTTCGAGACGAGGATGTGCACACCCGCGAAGAGGTTGGCCAGGGTGTCCTTCAGGGCCAGGGCGATGGCCAGACCGCCCACGCCGAGGGCGGTGAGCAGCGGGGCGATGGAGATGCCGAGGGTCTCCAGGACGATGAGGAAGCCCATCGCCAGGACCCCGATGCGGGTGATGTTGACGAATATCGTGGCCGATCCGCCGACGCCGGACCGGGACTGCGCGACGGACCGCACCAGGCCGCTGATGACCCGGGCGGCGGTGAACGTCGCGGTCAGCATGACGCAGGCGGTCAGCACCTGGCTGACGGTGTGTCCGACCTGGCGGCTCAGCGGGAGGGCCGCGGCCGCCGAGGCCGCGCCCACCGCCACCGCGGACCAGGGGGCGAGCGTGCGCAGCACGTCGACGATGATGTCGTCGCCGCCCCACCGGGTCCTGGCGGCCCGTACCCCGAGCCGGCGCAGGATCACCCGCAGCAGGAGGGCGACGGCGAGGCCGGCGGCCAGGGCGATGCCGGCGGCGATGACGTCGTGGAGTGTCAGCGCCCGGCTCATCGGCGTCCCCCCGCCGCCGCGGTAAGCGGTGCGACGGCGCCGTGCGCCGCCGGGAGCCCGGAGCCATGACCGGGGTAATCATGACCGGGGTAATGATGCGTCACCTTGTAAACCTGCCTGTCCGGACGGATCGCGAACGCGCCGGGCCACGGAGGTGTCCCGGCGTGAGAAGTCATCCTCCACCACGTCCGTTCGGGCCTCGCTCACCGGTGCGTGCCACCGCCGCGGCGGTACCGGGATCCGCGTGTGCTCAGCGCTCCGGGGTGTAGGAGCCGAGGGCGACGCCGGCGAGGTTGCGCAGGGACTGGCTGCCCGGGGTGAAGTAGCCGGTGTGGCCGTGGGCGCCCGCCGAGGAGACGAGCCGGGCCCCGAAGTCCGCCGCCGTGGGGTCGGCGCCGTGGCCGAGGCCGAAGAGCCGCACGTGGGGGACGTCGCCTATCCAGTCCTCGCCGTTGCGGCGGACCGCCCAGACGCGGGCGCCGGTGCGCAAGCCGGCGGCGGAGCCGGCCCGGACGCCGGGGCTGCCGAGCATCACGAGGTCGGCGGCCTCGCCGGCGTCGAGGGTGTGGGCGGCCAGGCCGCAGACGACGGAGCCGTAGCTGTGGCAGAAGACCGCGGGGGCGTGCGGGGTCCGCAGGCCGGCGAGGAAGCGCTCCAGCCGGACGGCGCCCGCCTGGGCGAGGCGGCCGGTGGCGGCGTCCGGTCCGAGGCCGACGGGGGTGGTGTAGCCGGCCCAGGCGATCACCGCGCCGGGCGTGCCCGGGGCCTGCCGGGCCATCTCCGCCCGCAGGGCGCCGGCCATGCCGGCCGGGGTGCCGTACCGGTCCCTGGCGCGGTCGAAGGTGGTGAGGTCGATGTCGGAGCCGGGGACGACGACCGCCGTGCGCCGGGCCGCGGCCCAGTCGCCGTACACCTCCGCGAGCTGGCCCCGGCCCCGCGGGTCGAAGGCGAGGATCTGCCGGCCCGGGGCGAGGAGCCGGGTGCAGCGGTCGGCCTGCTCGCGGGCTGCGCGGCGGTCGCGGTCCGGGCGGCTCGGGTCGGCGGCCCGGGCCCGGGCCGCGGCGCGTTCGGCGGCGATCGCCCGGGCGTTGGCCTCGTACCGCAGGGGCAGGGGCGCGCCGTCGAGGTTGCCGACGACGAGGGGGTGCCGGGCGGCCAGCTCGTGCTGCCGGGCGGGGGTGAGCGAGTCGAAGAAGGCGGCGACGCCGGCGGGCGGGGCGGTCGCGGGGTCGGGCAGTTGCCGGTGGAGGGAGCGGTCCGCGCGCCAGGCGGCGGTCCCGGCGGGCGGCCCGGTGACCGCCGCCTGCCGGCTGCCGGCGGCCCAGCCCGCGGTGCCGGCCATGACCGATGTCGCCAGCGCGGCGGCGACCAGCGTGCGCTTGAAGCGGCGCATGGGTGTCTCTCCCTCGTCCTGTGGTGTGACGGAGGGAAAGGTAGGAAGGAGGTGGGTGACACGGCGTCACCCCACGGGGTGGTTCGGGGGGTGCTACCGGGGTAGGGGGTGGCTCACCCGCGCGGGCTGCCGCCGGAAGCCCCGCCCGTCCGCACCTCGGGGTGCTGACCGCGCCGTTCGCCCGTGATCACGCGAGTGCGCCGGTTACCGGCGGAAGCGGCCGCTCACTCCAGCTCGAAGTCCGTGAAGTCGAAGCCGGGCGCGACGACGCAGCTGACCAGCACCGGCTCGTCCCCCGTCGGTTCCGCCGTCTGCCAGACCCCGCCGGGGACGAGGAACTGCGGCCGCTCTCCCCGTTCGACGCCGCTGCCGAGCACCGCCCCCACGGCCGCCGCCGGGTCCGGCGCGGCACCCGCGCCGCCCAGCCGCATCCGCAGCGGGCCGCCCCGGTGCCAGAGCCAGAGCTCGTCCGAGCGGACGCGGTGCCACCGTGACGTCTCGCCCGGGTGGAGCAGGAAGTAGATCCCGGTCGCGAACGCCCGCGGTCCGCCGTACCCCTCGGGGACCGCTTGCGCGGGCGTCTTCCAGGTCTCGCGGTACCAGCCGCCCTCGACGTGCGGCTGCAAACCGAGGAGCTCGACCAGCTCAGAGATTTCTGCCATGGGCGCTTCCTCCCCGTCATCGGCGGCCCTCACCCCGCCCGCCGCCCGGTTTCGCGACTGCGGGGCGACGCTGTGTGACCCCTGATGCCCGGGTCGAGCCATGTTGCCCAACCGCATGCGAACTTATGTCTGGTCGACGTACGGCTGTTACAAAACAGCGGGGAAACAGCAGGTCGCGGGTCGTAAGATCGAACTAATGATCAATGGGCGTTTAGTTCGCTTCGCCCCATTTGGTCACTCTTCACGGCCTTTGTTGTAATTTTAACTATCGTGCGCTCGGCGCAGAAGAGTAGGAGACATCTGTGCCAGGGCACATACCTCGTCGACGCATGCTCCAGGTCGCCGGCGGAGGCATCGTCGTCGGGGCCGGCGCGGTCGGTGCCTGGCAGTGGATGAGCCCCGAGGCCAAGAAGCACGGCGACAGCGACGGCGCCACGGTGCGGCCCGCGAAGGCGTCCACCTCCGAGTCCCTCGTCTACGTCATCGCCCACCCCGACGACTCGCTCTACTTCATGAACCCGGAGCTGGAGCAGTCCATACTCAGCGGCGTTCCGTCCGTGACCGTCTGCCTCACCGGCGGCGAGTCCGACGGGCGCAACGCCCTGTCGCAGACCCCCGGCTACGGGCGGATGCCGGAGAAACGCCCCGAGTTCGTGCGCGCCCGGATCAACGGCTTCCGCCGGGCGACGGCCCAGATGGCCACCGGGAACCCCGCGAGCCCCTGGGACCTGGAGCCGCTGCGCCTGCTGTCCGGCTTCGAGGTCGAGCTGCACACCCTGCGCGCCGCCCCCCAGGTCCAGCTCATCTTCGTGGAGCTGCGCGAGGCGCGGGCCCTGAAGAAGCCGATGAAGGACAGCCTGCGCGGGCTGTGGCTCGGGGCGACCCCCACGCTCACCACCGTCCGGCCCGCGGCGAGCCCGGTCCAGCGGACGTTCCAGTACGGGCGCCGGCAGCTCATCGACACCCTGGTCGCCGTGTTCGAGCGCTACCAGCCGACCGTCGTCCGCACCCTGGACCCCAGCCCCACCCACATTCTCAAGCACCAGATGCCGCCCGGCACCCCGCCGGTCCTGCAGGGCATGCTCACCCACGACCACCAGGACCACACCACTTCCGCCTTCTTCGCGCAGGCCGCCCTCGCCGAGTACTGGGGCCGGAAGCACTCCCGGCCCACCGCCGTGGAGAGCTACGTCGGCTACGAGGTCGACAAGGCCACCCGCAACCTCGACGCGGCCACCACCGCCCACAAGGTCACCTTCCTCGACACTTACGGCTGGGCCGACGCCAAGGACTGCGGGGACGACGCGGGCTGCGGCGACCGTAAGGTCGGCAAGCGCTCCCGGACCAGCTACGCCAACTGGTCGGGCAACTGCCGCCACCGCGCCCCCGGCACCACGCGCTGGGTCCAGCCGCTGCCCGACGGCCGGCTCGCGGCCTTCGCCGTCCTCGACGGCGCGGTGCAGTGCTGGACGGAGACCGCCGCCGGCAGCGGCACCTGGTCGGCCCCCGCATCGGTGGGCGGCGGCATGCTCGAAGGGCAGGTGCAGGCGCTGCGCCACCCGGACGGCACGCTCCAGCTGTTCGCCGTCCGCACGGTGCTGCCGGAAAAGGGCCGGGCCCACCGGCGCGAGATCGTCACCGCGCGGCAGACGGGCCGCGGGCCCGGCACCCCGGCGTTCGGCCCGTGGCGGTCCGTCGGCTCGCCCGAGACCGAACCGGCACGGTCCATGGAGATGGGCTACCCGGTCGCGGTCGTCGACAAGGACGGCACCGTCCACGTCTTCGTCCGCAACTGGGACGGCGGGGTCAGCGTGTGCGCCGGCGCCGGCGGCACCGGGTGGTCGGGCTGGGAGGCGCTGCCCCTGCAGGGGCCCGGCCTGCCGCCGGACGCGCGGGTCGAGGACGGACTCGACGCTGCGCTCGACGCCCGCGGCCGGCTCCACCTCGTCGCCGCCGACAAGAAGACCGTCCACCACTGGACGGCCCGGACGCCCGGCGGGCCGCTGAGCCTGGCCGAGCCGACCCGGCTGCCCGCCACCACCGGCACGCTCGCCCTGGCACCCCTGCCCGGCGGGGGCATGCGCCTGGCCGTGCGGGCGGCGCTCACGTCGCGCGTCGTCATCGCCGACCGGCTGACGGACAGCGGCGGCTGGCGGGAGACGGCGCAGTGCGAACCGATCAGCGGCTACGGCCGGGTGGCGCTCGTCCAGGCCGGGAACACGACCGTACTCGCCGCCCGCGACGGCAAGGGCCGGGTCCGCCTGTCGGCGGGGTCCGGGCGCCCGGGGCCGTGGCAGGGCGAGGGCGTACCGTTCCGCGGCGCGATCGGCATGGTCCAGGACGCGAAGGGCCGTACGGCCGTCGTCACCCTGGGTATCGACGGCAAGCTCAGCAGCACCCGCCACGAGGGGTCGGGCACCGCGTTCACCGCGTGGCTCTCCCACGACGGCCGGGCCCAGGCCGCCGTCAGGTCCTGACCCGGGCGGCTCGGCGGTTCCCCGCGCCCCAAAGGGGCGCGGGGAACCGCGCGCCCAGCCGGCGAAACGCTCAGACGCTCTGCAGCGCCCGGACCCGCTCAGTGATCAGCCCGTTGATCTCCTTCTGGTGCGAGGCCAGGAAGAAGTGGCCCCCGGTGAAAACGTGCAGGCCGAACTCCCCCTCGGTGTGGTCCGCCCACGCCTCGGCCTCCGCGAGGCTGACCTTGGGGTCCTCGTCGCCGGTCAGCGCGACGACCGGGCAGTGCAGCAGCTCGCCCGGCTCGTACGCGTACGTCTCGATGGCCGTGTAGTCGGCACGGATCGCCGGCAGCACCATCCGCAGGATCTCCTCGTCGCCGAGGATCTCCGAGTCGGTGCCGCTGAGGTACCGCAGCTCGGCGATGACGCCGTCGTCGTCGCGCCGGTGCACGGTCTCGGTGCGGGGGACGGACGGCGCCCGGCGGCCCGAGGCGTAGATCCCGGCGAGGACGATGCCCGCCCGCTCGAAGCGCCGGGCCACCTCGAACGCCAGCGTCGCGCCCATGCTGTGCCCGAAGAGCACCATCGGCCGGTCCGCCCAGGGCCGCAGGGCCGCGAACACCTGGTCGGCGAGGTCCGGGATGTTGTCGATGAGCGGCTCCAGGCGCCGGTCCTGGCGGCCCGGGTACTGGACGCACAGGACGTCGACGGACGCCGGCATCGCCTGGGACATCGGGAAGAAGAAGCTCGCGGAACCACCGGCGTGCGGCAGGCAGACCAGCCGTACGTCACTGTCCGGCCGCGGGTGGAACCTGCGGATCCACAGGGCGTTGTCCTCGGCCTTGTCGCTCATGGGACGGTGTTCCTTCCGACGAAGTGCGCGGGATATGAAACGGGATAGGAAACGGCATAGGAAAGTGCCGAGGTGCGCGGTGCTCTCCCGAAGTCCCGGCGGCGGGCCGCACACCTCATCACCCACACCGTACCCACTGCCTCCGGCGGACGGCCTGGTGAGAGCCGTCACCCGGCGGGGGTACGAACCCCCGCCCCCCGCTGCGATATGACGCCCTGTCGGAGGATCCGCGCGATGTTCCGATCGGCCAACGCGGTAATGATGACGAAGGGGTTGACACCCAGTGAGCCGGGGGTGAGCGCGCCGTCGGTGACGTAGAGGTTCCGGTAGCTGCATGCCGGGGGGCTCAGGGGCTGTAAACCCCCTGGCAGACGCGACGGTGCTCCCGCACCCCTCCACGGGGGCGCACAGGAGCACCGTTGGGCGATTCCGTGCCCGGCGGTCTTGACAGAGCGGGCCGGCGCGTCAGCGGATGGGCACGCCCGAGAGTGTGCGGGCGATGACGAGCCGCTGGATCTCGCTCGTCCCTTCGAAGATCGTGTAAATGGCCGCGTCGCGGTGCATGCGTTCCACCGGGTACTCCCGGGTGTAGCCGTTCCCGCCCAGGATCTGCATGGCCTGGGCCGTCACCGTCTTCGCCGTCTCCCCCGCGAACAGCTTCGACATCGACCCCTCGGCCGAGGTGAAGGGCCGGCCCGCCGCGGCCATCCAGGACGCGCGCCAGACCAGCAGGCGGGCGGCGTCCACCCGGGTCCGCATGTCGGCGAGCTGGAAGGCGACGCCCTGGTTGTCGATGATCGGGCGGCCGAACTGGACGCGGGTGCGGGCGTAGTCGAGCGCCACCTCGTACGCGGCGCGGGCTATGCCCACCGCCTGGGCGCCGACGGCCGGGCGGGACGCCTCGAAGGTGGCCATGGCGGCGTTGTGCGCGCGGGCGCCGCCGCTCTTCGCCCGCTCCCGGGCCCGGGCCAGGCGCTCGTCCAGCTTCTCCTTGCCGCCGAGCAGACAGCTGCCGGGCACCCGGACGCCGTCGAGGACGACCTCGGCGGTGTGGGAGGCGCGGATGCCGTGCTTCTTGAACTTCTGCCCCTGGGACAGGCCCGGGGTGCCCGGCGGGACGATGAAGGAGGCGTGGCCGCGGGCGCCGAGGGCCGGGTCGACCACCGCCACGACGACGTGGACGTGGGCGATCCCGCCGTTGGTGGCCCAGGTCTTGGTGCCGTTCAGCACCCACTCGTCCTTGGCCTCGTCGTAGACGGCGCGGGTGCGCATCGCCGAGACGTCGGATCCGGCGTCGGGCTCGGAGGAGCAGAAGGCGGCGACCTTCACGTCGTTGACGTCGCCGTACATCTGCGGGACCCAGGTGCCGATCTGCTCCTCGGTGCCGTTGGTGAGGACGCCGATCGCGGCGAGGCCCGTCCCGACGATGGCGAGGCCGATCCCCGCGTCCCCCCAGAAGAGCTCCTCCATGGTCATGGGCACGCCCAGACCCGTGGGGTCGAAGAACTGCTGCGCGTAGAAGTCCAGCGAGTACAGGCCGATCTTGGCCGCCTCCTGGACGACCGGCCAGGGGAATTCCTCGCGCTCGTCCCACTCCGCGGCGGCCGGGCGCATCACCTCGGCGGCGAAACCGTGGATCCAGTCGCGCACCCCCCGCTGGTCCTCATTGAGCTCCATCACGAACTCCGCCATGAACCCTCCACCCACTATTACTTGAGGTAACGCAAGCATGTTACCGGCTGGTAGAGTTGTCAACTGCCCTGCCTCCCCGTTCCGCTGGGTGGATCGGGTGTTACGTTGCGCAGGCGGGAGAATCACAGGGGCGGGGAGGACGGGTCAGACATGGACACCAGTCAGCGGGACGACCAGCAGCAGGCGGCGGCCCGGCGGCGCAAGGAGCTACTGGAGGCCGCGGACCGGGTGGTGCTGCGGGACGGGCCGGGGGCGTCGATGAACGCCATCGCGGCCGAGGCCGGCATCACCAAGCCCATCCTCTACCGCCACTTCGGTGACAAGGGCGGCCTCTACCGGGCCCTCGCGGCCCGGCACACCGACGCCCTGCTCGACGGGCTGCGCACCGCCCTGGACGCCCCCGCCGCCCGCCGCGACCGGGTGGAGTCCACCCTGGACACCTATCTCGCGGCCATAGAGGCACAGCCGCAGGTCTACCGCTTCCTGATGCATCCGGCGGACGAGGAGCAGTCCTCGGAGAAGGGCTTCGACGTGGGCCGGCACTCCGCGCCCATGCTGCGCCGGATGGGCGAGGAGCTCGCCAAGGTCATAGCGGAGCGCGTCGACCTCGGTCCGGGCAGCGACGAGCTGGCCCGCGCCTGGGGGCACGGGATCGTCGGCATGATGCACGCGGCCGGCGACTGGTGGCTGCGCGAGCGGCCCTTCCCCCGCGCCCACCTCGTCCGGCACCTCACGGACCTGCTGTGGGGCCGGCTCGCCTCCGCGGGCGACCTCCCGGGCGGCCCCGGCTTCTGAAAAGGCGGGCCGGTGACAACAGGCCGCTGAACAGCAGGCTTCTGAAAGCGCCCGTGCGGGCGGGGCTCAGGCCCCGGCCGGCACCGGCTCGGCCGCCGTGCCGTCCGCCGCCGCACCCGCGCGCTCGGCCCACGGCGCCCGGCGCGCCTCCCGCAGCGCCCGGAACCTCCGCAGCCCCGTCAGGTGGTCCAGGTACAGGCCCCCGTCGAGGTGGTCGCACTCGTGCTGCAGGCACCGGGCGAAGAATCCGGTGCCGCTCACGCGCACCGTCGCGCCGTCGGCGGTGCGGCCCTCCACCACGGCGCGGTCGAAGCGCGGCGTGCCCGCCTCGATGCCCGGGACCGACAGGCAGCCCTCGGGCCCGCGCATCTCGACGCCGTCCGCCGCCACCAGGCGGGGGTTGACGAGATGGCCGAGATGCCGCACGTCCTCATCATCCGGGCAGTCATAGACAAAGACCCGCAAAGGGACACCGATCTGATTGGCCGCGAGGCCCACGCCCTGCGCCGCGTACATCGTTGCGAACATGTCCTCGACAAGTTTCGCGAGGCTCCCGTCAAACTCCGTGACCTCCTCGCAGGGGGTGCGGAGACCGGGGTCTCCGAGCAGCCGCAGGGGCCGCACACGTCCTGCACTACCGGGGATCGAGCCGTTTCGCATGGGGTCAAGACTACGTTCCGCCGACAGCGGGTTCGGGCCCACGGCCGGATCTCGATAGGCTGATCCCCGACCGAAGCCTCCCGGCTGGCGATTCGGCGCGGAGGGGGCGTTCCACCGGCGGACCAGGGACAGGCGCGGCGCCGGATGCAAGGAGGATCTAGGACGATGGCAGGCAACACGGGGCCGCTGTCGCCGCGGGCCAAGCTGGCCGTGACGGCGGGCAAGGCTGCTGCGGCGGTGTCGCGAGCCGCGGGCCGCGGCAGCGGATCAGTGATCGGCGGCAAGGTCGCGCTCAAGCTCGACCCGGATCTGCTGGCCCGGCTGGCGACCCACCTGGACGTGGTCCTGGTCTCCGCCACCAACGGCAAGACGACCACGACCCGGCTGATCGCCGAGGCGCTGCGGGCCAGCGGGCCGGTGGTGTCCAACGCACTGGGCGCGAACATGCCCGCGGGCATCACCTCCGCCCTGGCCGGCGGCTCGGACGCGCGCTACGGCGTGATCGAGGTGGACGAGAAGTACCTGGCGGGAGTCGCCCGGGACGTCTCGCCCAAGGCCATAGCGCTGCTGAACCTCTCGCGCGACCAGCTCGACCGGGCCGCGGAGACGCGCATGCTCGCCGAGAAGTGGCGCGAGGGCCTGGCCGGCACCAAGGCGGTGATCATCGCCAACGCCGACGACCCGCTGATCGTCTGGGCCGCCTCCTCCTCGCCGAACGTGGTGTGGGTGGCGGCCGGCCAGGAGTGGAAGGACGACGCCTGGTCGTGCCCGTCGTGCGGCGGTGTGATGCAGCGCCCGGGCGACGACTGGTTCTGCGGCGAGTGCGGTTTCCGCCGGCCCACCCCGAGCTGGGCGCTGTCGGGCGACTACGTCCTCGACCCGCACGGCAGCGCGTGGCCGATCCACCTCCAGCTGCCCGGCCGGGCGAACAAGGCGAACGCCACGACCTCGGCGGCCGTCGCGGCCACCTTCGGGGTGCCGCCGCAGGTGGCGCTGGAGCGGATGTACCAGGTGCAGGCGGTCGCGGGCCGGTTCGACGTGGTGTCGTTCCTGGGCCGCGAGGTGCGGCTGCTGCTGGCGAAGAACCCGGCCGGCTGGCTGGAGACCTTCTCGCTGATCGACGGGCCGCCGGCCCCGGTGATCCTGGGCGTGAACGCCCGGGGCGCGGACGGCACGGACACCTCGTGGCTGTGGGACGTGGACTACCCCCGGCTCGCCGGGCACCCGATCTTCGTCATCGGTGACCGCAAGATGGACCTCGCGGTGCGCCTGGAGGTCGCGGGCCTGGACTTCCGGGTCTGCGAGACCGTGGACGAGGCCGTGCAGGCGGCGCCGCCCGGCCGGATCGAGCTGATCGCCAACTACACCGCGTTCCAGGACGTCCGCCGCCGCGTCGGCAACTGACCCGCAAAAGGATTGTGAGCATGAGCCAGAACAGTCTGCGTGTGGTGTGGGTCTACCCCGACCTGCTCAGCACCTACGGGGACCAGGGCAACGTCCTGGTCCTGGAGCGCCGGGCGCGCCAGCGCCGCCTGGACGTCCAGCGGGTGGACGTACGCTCCGACCAGCCCATCCCCACCTCCGGGGACATCTATCTGATCGGTGGCGGTGAGGACCGCCCGCAGCGCCTGGCGGCCGAGCGGCTGCGCCGGGACGGCGGCCTGAACCGGGCCGTCGCCAACGGCGCGATCGTCTTCTCCGTCTGCGCCGGCTACCAGATCCTGGGGCACGAGTTCGTCAACGACCTGGGCCAGCGGGAGCAGGGCCTGGGGCTGCTCGACGTCATCAGCACCCGTGGCGAGGGCGACCGCTGCGTCGGTGACGTCCTCGGCGACATCGACGAGCGTCTGGGCCTGCCGCCGCTGACGGGCTTCGAGAACCACCAGGGCGTCACCCACCTCGGCCCGACCGCCCGCCCCTTCGCCCGGGTGCGCTTCGGCCAGGGCAACGGCACCGGCGACGGCACCGAGGGCGCGTACAACGACACCGTTTTCGGTACGTACATGCACGGCCCGGTCATGGCCCGCAACCCGCACATCGCGGACCTGCTGATCAAGCTGGCGCTGGACGTCAACGCCCTGCCGCCGGTCGACGACCGCTGGTACGAGGCGCTGCGCAACGAGCGGATCGCTGCCGCGACGCAGCCGTCTTAGTGTCTCGTGGGGTGCACCACCGCTGCGCGGCGGTGTCCTCAATCGCCGGACGGGCTGATTTCAGCCCGTCCGGGGGCACCTCCCAGCGGTAGCCGGGGGAGCTTGAGGACAGAACGGAAGAGCGTCGTGAAGGGACA
>NZ_JBEYZW010000098.1:0-25314 GCF_040646215.1 Streptomyces sp. NPDC046215
GCTCACGCGGGAAGGTGTGCCCGCACGGAAGCTGCGGGTGGACTGGGCCTCCCACTCGCCGCAGGTCGAGGCGGTCCGCGCCGACCACGATGTGCCCGCAGGTCAGGCGCCCGGCTTCCAGCGGAGCGCTCAGGTCCACAGGACGGCGACGAAGACGTTCGCCACCGTCAGGGCGCCGACGGTGCCGAAGGCGGCCGCCTCCACCTTCTCGTCGTCCCGCTTCACGTAGACCAGCCCGAGGATCACGATCAGCAGGGCCAGCTTCACGCCGATCTTGACGGTGTTCACGCTGTTGCCGTCGGCCTGGTTCAGACCCACCAGCGCCACACCGGTGACCAGCATGGTCAGCGCGCCGTGGAGCATCGCCGGGACCATGCGCGCCTCGCCCTTGCCCATGGCCTTCATCTGGGTCATGAACCCGCCGAGGAGGGCGGCGATGCCGATGATGTGGAGGCCGACGACGGCGTGAATCAGTACGTCCATGGGGGCGACCCTAGCGGGGGCCATAGCACCCGTCGGCACCGAGGTAGGGCTCTATCGTCTCTTCGGTCACAGGCGGGACATATCCATCCGTACAGGCCGGAGCCGCACGATCACCAGGTGACGCTCCCCAGCCGATTTCGGCCAGTACCGGTCATGCGCGTTACCGGGGGACCGCGCGGTTTAGCGTCCCTCTGCAGACGGCGGCGGTCCGGGCTCTCCCCCCTCATGGCGGGCCGCCGCCGGCGACCCGCCGCGGGGGCTCGCAACGGCACCCGTGGCGCACCCGAAGCAGTGGCACACCCCTGCACGACCCTGCCCGACCAGCAGGTGCGGAAGGAAGTGACGGCCGACGTGGCAACGCACCGGAAGCCCAAGCAGCACCCCCTCGCCGCCGGCACCGCGCGGACCGCGGTCACCCTGGCCCTGGCGGGGGCCGCCTCCGCCGCCGCCCTCGACGGCACGGCGCTCGCCGCACCGCACCCCACCCCCTCCCAGCTGAGGGCGCAGGTCGACCAGCACTACCGCGAGGCCGAGGTGGCCGCCGAGCGGTACAACGGCGCGAAGGAGAAGGCGGACCGCGCCGAGGCCGCGCTCGACGGGCTGCGGGACCAGGCGGCCCGCAAGACGGAGCGGCTCAACGCCGCCCGCAGCGCCCTGGGGTCCTACGCCGCCGCTCAGTACCGGGACGGCGGCGTCCCGGCCGGCATGCAACTGCTGCTGTCCTCCTCGCCGGAGCAGTACCTGGAGCGGGCGGCGCTGACCGACCGGGCCGGCACCCGCCGGGCGCTGGCCGTCACCCGGGTCCGGCACGAGCTGCGGGACGTGCGGCAGGTCCGCACCACGGCGGACTCCCGCCTCGCCGAGCTCAAGCGCGAGCAGGACGCCCTCGCCCGGCAGAAGCGCACCGTCGAGGCGAAGCTGGCCAAGGCGCAGGAGCTGCTGGACCAGCTGCCGGACGAGAGCCGCGCCGCGGTGGCCCGCGGGGAGAGCGCGAGTTCCGCCGGTACGGGCGCCCGGTCGGCCCCGGCCGTCACGACCGCCGCCGTGCGGACCCCGGGCCCGGCAACGCCCGGCGGCGCGCAGGCCCCCACGGCGCGGGCTGCCCGGGCGGTGGCCTTCGCGTACTCCGCGCTCGGCAAGCCCTACATCTGGGGGGCGACGGGTCCGGCCGGATTCGACTGCTCCGGGCTGACGCAGGCGGCCTGGAAGGCGGCCGGGGTCTCGCTGCCGCGGACGACGTACACCCAGATCAACGCGGGACAGCGGATCCCCCGGAGCCGGCTCGCCCCGGGGGATCTGGTGTTCTTCTACTCCGGTGTCAGCCATGTCGGCCTCTACGTGGGCGGCGGGCGCATGATCCACGCCCCGCACCCCGGGGCGCCGGTGCGGATCGCCCCCATCGACCAGATGCCTTTCGCCGGGGCGTCCCGGCCCGCCTGAGCGGCCCGCCGCATCCGCGGGTGCACCACCGCTGCGCGGCGGTGTCCTCAATCTCCCCCAGTTACCGCTGGGAGGTGCCCCAGCGGTAACTGGGGGCGGTAGCCGGGGGAGCTTGAGGACGCGCCCTCAGGGCGCCCGCCGCCGCAGGCGGCAACGGCAAACCCGCAGCCGAAGCCCCTAGTGGGTGACCTGCTGGGTCAGCCAGCGGAAGACCTCCGGTACCTGCCGCTTCCACACCGCCGTGCCATGGCCGCCCGCCCCCGCCGGGACCATGGTGACGTGCACGGTCGTGGGGGCCTTGGCCGCCTGCTTGAGCGCCACTCCGCCCTGGTAGCCGTCGCCTTCCGCGCCGGAGACGAACAGTGCCGTCCGGGGCGGGGTCTGTGCCCGCTGGAGCATCTTCAGGGGGTTGTTCGCGTCGCGCAGCTCGGGGGACTTGGCGGTCAGGGACGAGGGCTCGCCGGCGGGGTCGTTGTAGCCGGAGAGGCTGACGCCGGCCCGGTAGCGGTCGGGGTGGGCGACGGCCAGCTTGGCAGCGCAGTGCGCGCCCGCCGAGTACCCCGCGACGGCCCAGCCGTCGGCCTTGTCCTGCGCGCGGAAGTTGTCGGTGACCATCTTGCGGACGTCGACGCTCAGCCAGGTGTCGGCGTTGACCTTGCCGGGGATGTTGGCGCAGCCGGTGTCCACGTCGCCGAGGAGGGTGGTGCGGGGCGCGACGACGATGAACGGGGCGACCTCGCCCTTCTCCATCATCGGCTTGAGCTGCCGGCCCACGTCGAGGGTGCCGAACCACGCCTTCGCCGAGCCGGGGAAGCCGGGCAGCACCTCGACCACCGGGAACTTCTTGTCCCGGTACGCCGGGTCGTCGTACTGCGGGGGCAGCCAGATGTAGACCTCGCCCTCCACGCCCGATATGCGGCCCTTGAGCTGGGTCTGCTGCACCCCGGGGCCCATGCGCTTGTCGGAGGCGGGCGTGAACTTCTGGAGCACCTTCGGCTGCTCGTCGGCGTTCTTGCCACCGGTGCCGTCCGGCCCGAGGTCGGCGGCCGTCCTCACGTGGTCGCCGGTGCCGAGCAGGTCGTCCCAGTTGTCGAAGAGGGCGTTGGAGTTGTTGACGATCACGAAGACCATCGTGACGGCCGTCACCTGGGCGAACAGCAGCATGAGGAAGCGGGCCGCCAGCCGGACGAGCCTGGGGCCGCCGATCCTGCTCCACAGCGCCAGGGGCAGCACGAGGGCCACCACGACCAGCGCGATCGTGGTGAGGAAGAACGGGGTTCCCGTCAGGCTCATCGGGCTCTCGTTTCGGGTCTTTCGGTCCGGCGTACGGACCCGGCCCTGCGTGAGTGAGAGCCTCTTACCCCCTGGAGAGGGCCAGGGGGCCGGACAGGTTCCGCTCCGGGGTCAGACCAGCCGGCGGGCCGTCGCCCACCGGGTCAGCTCGTGGCGGTTGGAGAGCTGGAGCTTGCGGAGCACGGCCGAGACGTGGGACTCCACCGTCTTGACCGAGATGAACAGCTGCTTGGCGATCTCCTTGTAGGCGTAGCCCCGGGCGATCAGGCGCAGCACCTCGCGCTCGCGCTGGGTGAGGCGGTCGAGGTCCTCGTCGACGGGCGGGGCGTCGGTGGAGGCGAAGGCGTCGAGGACGAAGCCGGCCAGCCGCGGGGAGAAGACCGCGTCGCCGTCCTTGACGCGGAAGACGGCGTCGATCAGGTCGGCACCGGTGATGGTCTTGGTGACGTAGCCGCGGGCGCCGCCGCGGATGACACCGATGACGTCCTCGGCGGCGTCCGAGACGGACAGCGCGAGGAAGCGGACCGGGTGCTCCGGGTCGCCCATGAGGGGGGCGCAGCGGCGCAGCACCTCCACCCCGCCGCCGCCGGGCAGGTGGACGTCGAGGAGGACGACCTCGGGGCGGGTCGCGGTGATGACGGTGACGGCCTGGTCGACGTCGGCGGCCTCGCCGACGACCTCGACGCCCGTGCGGTCGGTGGCCCCGATCTCCGCCTGCACTCCGGTCCGGAACATCCGGTGGTCGTCCACCAGCACGACCCGTGCGTGGCGCTCCATGGTCTCTTCGGTCGTCATGACGCGTTCTCCGCCCTCTCCATTTCCAGCTCCACTTCGGTTCCCCCACCGGGCACGGAGCGCAGTCTCGCCGTGCCGCCGTTGCGCTGCATCCTGCCGATGATGGATTCGCGGACGCCCATGCGGTCGTCCGGCACCGCGTCCAGATCGAAGCCCGGGCCGCGGTCGCGTACGGAGAGGAAGACCATGCGCCCCTCGACCTCGGCGAAGACCTGGACGGCGCCGCCCTCGCCACCGTACTTGGCGGCGTTGACCATGGCTTCACGCGCGGCCTGCATCTGTGCGGCCAGCCGTTCGTCCAGCGGGCAGTCGCCGACGACGACGACCTCGATGGGCACCCCGTGGTGGTCCTCGACCTCGGCGGCGGTGGCCTTGACGGCCTCGGCGAGGGTGGTGGGCTCCTCGGCCTCGTCCTTGCCACGGCCCTCGGGGCGGTAGAGCCAGGCGCGCAGCTCCCGCTCCTGGGCGCGGGCGAGGCGGGCGACCTCGCGGGGGTCATCGGCGTTGCGCTGGATGAGGGTGAGGGTGTGCAGGACGGAGTCGTGGACGTGGGCGGCGACCTCGGCCCGCTCCTGGGCCCGGATGCGCATGGTGCGCTCGGCGGAGAGGTCCTGCGTCATCCGCACGAGGGAGGGGCCCGCCAGGAGCGCTATGCCGACGAGGACCGCCAGCGACGCCTGGAGGACCGTGCCCAGGTGCTCCGCCGAACCCTGGAGGACGACGATGCCGGTGACGCCGACGCCGGCGAGGGCGACGCCCGCCGCGCCGCGCGCGAGGGGCAGGACGCGCTTGCGGCGGCTGACTTCCATCCAGTGGGCGCGGCGGGCGTTGTCGGCCTGCCGCCACACCAGGGCGACCCCGGCGCCGACGAGCAGCAGCGGCCAGATGTAGGCGTTGGCCCGGCCGAGGTGGAGGTTGTCGACGAAGACCGCGGCGCCGATGACGAGCGCGAGGAGGGCGAAGACCTGGCCCCGGTCGGGCTTGCGGGCGAAGAGGCGCCGCCGGCCGTCGGGGGAGGTCTCCGCGGCGGCGGGGCGTGGGGCGTCGACGCCGCCGACGCCGAGCGGCACGACGAACCAGAACACCGCGTACAGCACGGCGCCGAGGCCCTGGGTCAGCAGCAGGGCCAGGAACGCCAGGCGCACCCAGGAGACCGGGACGCCCAGGTGGCCCGCGAGCCCGCGTGCGACGCCGCCCAGCATCCGCCCGTCGGCACTGCGGTAGAGCTTGCGCAGCGGGGGGCTCTCGGGGTCGGGTGGCGCGAAGGAGCCCCCGGCGCGGGGCTGCGTCGGCGATGCGCTGGTCATGCTCCGATCGTCACACACCGCAACCATCGGGGGTATCAGGGTCGTCCCTGACCGAACCCGGGGAAGTACGGGGGACGCTGCGGGCATGACTCAGGGTGACGGTGGGAAGACCCGCGGCGGCAGGGTCGCGCGGCGGGCGCCCGTCACCGCGGCTTGGGCCGGAAGCCGTCCCTGACCACGTCGAAGACGGGCCGGTGGTGGTCCCAGTCGGCCTTGGGCGCCGAGAGGTAGATGGCGTATTCCTTGCCGCCCTCGTTCCCGAACCCCAGGTCGATGGCCCGGTAGTCGCGGGCGCGGCCCTTGAACGTGAATTCCCAGATCGCCGCGGGCTGTCCCCGGAAGGTGGTCCGCTGCATCCGTTCCTGCTTGTAGCCCTGGTTCTCCGCCTTGGTCTGTCGCTCGACGTCCTTCCAGTGCTGGAGGTGGTCGCGGCTCGCGAAGTCCAGGACGTTGATCTTCAGGCCGACGAGTCCGGAGCCGTCGATGTAGTCGACCTGGACGGCCGACTTCTCCTTGCGGGTCCAGCCGTCGGGCACGGGGAAGGAGACCCCGAGCTTCTTCTCGTCCACCAGGTGGTAGCCGAGCGGCACGGCCTGCGGCACGGAGGGCGCGGTGGAGACGGGCTTCTCCTCGGCTCCGGCGGGGCGCCGGCCGGTGTCCTTCCCGGCGGTCGCCTCCTCGTCGGGTCCGCCGTCGCCCAGGAAGAAGAAGGCGCCGCCCGCGAGCCCGGCGACGGCGACCACGGCCACCGCGGACCACAGGGCCACCTGCCGCCGGCGCCCGCGGCCCGGCGGCCTCGCGCCCGCCGCGCCCACCGCGCCCGGTTGCGGTTCCGGAGCCGGCGCGGGGCGGGCGGCGGGGGTGGGCGCGGGGCGGGGCCGGGGCACGGCGTGGGGGGCCGTCGCCGCCTCGGCCGCCGGCTCGCGCAGGATCTGCTCGACGAGCTCGGCCGGTGGCCGCAGCTCGGCGTCCTTGGCGAGCAGCGTCTCGACCAGCTTGGTGAGGGGACCCGCGGCGCGCGGCGGCTCCAGCGGGTCCATGGCTATCGCGTAGGCCGTCTCGACCGGGGTGTCCTTGCGGAAGGGCGGGTTCCCCTCCAGCGCCTCGTAGAGGGTGGCGCCGAGCGCCCACAGGTCGGAGGCGGGGCCGGGCTTGGCGCCCTTGACCCGCTCGGGCGCGATGTAGTCGATCGAGCCGACCATTTCGCCGGTCTTGGTCAGCGTCGAGGTGCCGGAGGACCGGGCGATGCCGAAGTCGGTGAGGACGACCCGCCCGTCGTCGCCGAGGAGGACGTTGCCGGGCTTGACGTCGCGGTGCAGCACCCCGGCCGCGTGGGCCGCGCGGAGTGCGGCGATCATGCCGCGGCCGATGCGGGCGGCCTCCTCGGGGGTGACGGTGCCGTCCTTGAGGACGTCGCCGAGCGTCGTCGAGGGCACGTACTCCATGACGATGCAGGGCAGTCCGCGGTCCTCGACCACGTCGTGCACGACGACGACGTTGGGGTGGTTGATGCGGGCGGCGCTGCGGGCCTCGCGCCGGGTCCGCTCGTAGAGCGTGGCGAGCTCTTCCTCGTCCAGATAAGGGGAGACGCGCAGCTGCTTGAGGGCGACCTGCCGCCCGAGCAGCTCGTCCTCGGCGCGCCACACGGTGCCCATGCCACCGCGGCCCACCTGGGCGAGGAGCCGGTACCGCCCGGCGACCAGCCGACCCTGGTCCGGCTGCGGCTCTCTCTCCGCGGACCCGGACACTGACTCAGTCACCGTGCACCCCTCCGGTTTCCCCTCGTAAGTGATCGATGCGCCACGATATCGGCACCGTCTCAGGGGCGATCTCAGGGAACGGCCAGGGTTGTCAGGTGTGCCGTGAGCCCGTTCCGGTTGACACCATGTCCTGTATGACCGACACACCCACCACCGAGGACGCGCAACCGGCGGGCGCGGTTCACGGTAATTCACCGGCCGGCCGGCCGGTGCTGCGGCGCAGCCGGGAGCACAAGAGGGTGGCCGGGGTGTGCGGGGGCCTGGGCCGGTGCTTCGATCTGGACCCGGTGATCTTCCGCGTGGTGCTCGGCGTGCTGTCGGTGACCGGCGGCCTGGGGCTGATCGTCTACGGCTTCGCGTGGCTCCTGATCCCGTTGGAGGGCGAGGAGGAGAACGAGGGCCGCCGGATGCTGTCCGGGCGGGTGGAAGGTCCGGCGCTGACGGCGGTGTTGTGCGCGCTGGTGGGCTGCGGGCTGTTCCTGTCGATGCTGAACAACAGCTCGGTGATGTCCTTCGCGCTGCTGCTGACGTTCGCCGTGGCCGGTGCCACGTACTGGTCGCGCCACCGCCACCAGGTCGCGGACGAGGAGGACACGCCCGGCGAGGGCCAGGAGGGGAAGGGGAGCAAGGCCGGCAAGGGGGGCCACCGGAGCGGTCACAAGAGCGGCCAGAAGACGGTGGAGGCTCCCCCGGAGACCACGGCGCCGCCGGCCCCGGGCGGCCCGTCCTGGTGGCGCGACCCGATCGTCAAGGACGGCACGACGGGCCCCATGGGTGCGGCGACGGGCTACCTGTGGGGCCCGGACGACGGACCGGCCGCCGGGGCGGCCGGCGCCCCCGCGCGCTCGCGCCCGGCCCGAGGGGGACGGCCGCTGGGCGGCTGGACGTTCCTGGTGGCGGCCGTGGTCTTCGCGCTGGGCACCGGGCTGGCCTGGCATCACCAGCCGCTGGGCACCTGCCTGATGATCGGTCTGGCGGGTGCGCTGAGTGTGTTCGGCCTCGGGATCGCGGTCAGCTCCCTGTACGGGCGTACGGGCGGGGGGACGGTCGTCGCGGCGGTGCTGACGGGCCTGCTGCTCGCGGGGGCCGCGGCGTTGCCGAAGACGGTGTCGACCGAGTGGAGGCGGACGACGTGGTACCCGGCCGCCGCGGCCGAGGTCCGGCCCGAGTACACCGTGGGCAGCGGGGTGGGCGTGCTGGATCTGCGCCGGCTGCGCTGGCCGGAGGACGGCCCGGTCCGCACCCGGGCGGAGGTCGGGGCGGGGCAGCTCAGGTTGCTGGTGCCCGCGGACATCACGGTGAAGCTGACGGCCGATGTCGGCATCGGTGACATCCGGCTGCCCGGCGAGGCCCACGACGATGTGGACGTCGGCCCGGGACAGAAGCAGGTCACCACGCTCGAACCCCGCGCCGGGCAGCCGTCGCGCGGCACGCTGGAGATCCGGCTGAGGGCCGGCATCGGTCAGGTGGAGGTGTCCCGTGAGGCGGCATGAGTTCGAACCGGGCAAGCTCGTCGTCGGGCTGGTGCTGCTGGCGTGCGGGGGTGCCTACCTGGCGGCGGCGCACGGCTCGTGGCACTTCCCGGCGTTCGTACTGCTGCCGGTGCTGGGGGCCGGCTTCTGCGTGGCCGGGCTGGTCTCCTCCCTCGCGCTCGTGGTGCGCCGCCATCGGGCGCGCGGCGGCGACCGGACGCCGGCCGACGGTCCCCGGCCCTGAGGCCGGCGGCGCCCACCGGGTTCCGGCGGAGCCGGCCCCGACCGGGCCTCGACCCGGCACGCACACGGGCCTGCGGCCCGCCGACACCCCGGCCCGGCCTACCGGAGGCCGTTAGCCCGGGGGCCCGCACTCGGCCCGCCTGGGGCCCGCCCCGATCTCCGGAACCGACCCCGGCCCGCAGGGCCTGCGGCCCACCGGCACCCCGGCCCCCGACCCGGCCCACTGGAGCCCGGGACCTGCACACGGCCCGCCTGACCCACCTCCGCAGCACGCCCCGGCCCGGCCCGACCCGGCCCGCAGCAGCTTGCGGCCATCCGACACCCCCGGCCCACCGAGGCCCGGGGCCCACACGCGGCCCGCCTGGGCCACCTCCGCGGCCCGGCCTCGGCCCACCGGAGCCTCCGGCCCGCACGCGCCGCACCGCGGACGGTGGCCGACTGACCCGAGCTCCCCCGGCCCGCACTCGCCGCACCCCGGACGGCCGTCGTCCGATCCGAGCTCCCCCGGCCCGCACGCACCCGCAGTGGCTCGGCCGCGCGGCCATCGACCGCGCATGAACCCATGCCGGCTGCCACCAGCCGTCAGCCGAACCGCCTGCCGCCCCGCCCACTCCGCCCCCGCCCTCGCGGCCCGCGCCCGCGTCCCCGGCGCCTGCGGGACCACCGCGCGTCCACCGACAGCACCGGCGCGCCCGCGAGGACGAGCGGCAGCCAGGCCATCAAGTAGGCGAGGTCGTTGCCGTAGTAGTACGGCGTGGCCGACCAGCTGACCGTGAGCCACAGGCTCAGGGAGATCAGCGCGCCCCCGGCCGCCGCGACCCGCGCGAGCACGCCGAGGAGGGTGCCTATGCCCACCGCGACCTCGCCGATGCCTATCGCGTACCCGAAGCCGACCGGGCTCTCCAGCGCCAGGTCGACCAGGCCGGGGACGGCGCTGGAGTCGCGCACCGAGCGCATCAGCTCGCCCAGGGAGCCCGGCCCGGTGCTCGCCAGGAACGCGGAGTCCGTGAGCTTGTCGAGCCCCGCGTAGAGGAAGGTGATGCCGAGGAAGACGCGCAGGGGAAGCAGCGCGTACCGGGCGAGCGCGGCCCGCCGCCCCTCACGGCCCGCCGTTTCCCCACGACCCAGGAGTGTCATACCGTCCGCCGCCTCTCCGCCGCTGTCGTCACCCGACCATACGGACGGGAAGCAGCCCGCGCTCAGCCCTGTGGACGACCACGCGTCTGTGGATAACCCCGTCACCCGGCGGAGTGGGAGTCTCAGCCGGTGCGGACGCCCAGCGCGCTCCCCTCCAGCCACTCCTGCCAGCTGAGGTTCCAGTCGCCGTAGCCGTTGCCGAAGCGGTCCATCGGCTTCGGCTTGGTGCCGCCGGTGACCTGCACGACGTCGCCCTTGCTGCTCAGCCCGTACAGCCACTTGGCGTCCGCGGTGGACATGCCGATGCAGCCGTGGCTGACGTTCTCCTTGCCGAAGGACTCGGCGTTGTCGGGCGCCGCGTGCACGTACTCGCCGCTGATGGTCTCGCGCATGCTGAAGTCGTACGAGCCGTAGAAGCCGTCGGGGTGGTTGCGCGGGATGCCGATGGAGAGCGAGTCCATGACGACCCGGCCCTCCTTGGCGAGGATGGTCTTGATGCCCTCGCGGGTGCCGAACCCCTTCGACTCGTCGCCGCCGCTGATCTCGATGGTGCGCAGGGTCTTGCCGTTGCGCGCGACGGTCATCTTGCGCGTCTTGAGGTCCACCGTATTGATCATGGAGTCGCCGATGGTGAAGGAGACCGTCCGGTCGCCGGCCGCGGCCGTGCCGTCGGCGAGCTGCACGCCGGCCAGGCGCGCGTCGAGGGTCACCTTGGTGCCGGCGGGCCAGTACTTCTCGGGCCGGAAGTGGACGCGGGTGTCGCCCTTGGTCTCGTTCCAGTGCCAGGCCCCGGGAACCTTCGGTGAGGTGGAGACCTTCAGCCGGCCCTCGATCCCGGCCCGCAGCTCCTTGCCGACCTTCTGCTGCTTGAAGACCAGGGCGATGGGCTGGCCGACGCCCACCTTCTCGCCGCCCGCCGGGGCTATCTCGGGCCGGACGACCTTGGCGGCACCGGTCAGCATCCGGGCGGGCGGGGCCGGCTTCTCGGTGACGGGGGCGGCCGGCGCGGATGGCGGCGCGGATGTCGCGGGGGCCTTCGCGGCGGGCCGCTCCCCGGCCTCGGCGCCTCCGCCGCATCCGGCGACGGCCAGGCCGGTCAGGGCCAGGGCGGCGGACAGCCCGAGGCAACGGGAGAGGCGGCGCATGGTTCTCCTACCGGTGTTTCCTTCGCGCGGTCTGCGCCGCGCGGCTCTTCCGGACACGACAAATGCCGAGGCGGCGATGCCTCGGCACCCGTCCATCCTAGGCGGCGGGTCGGCGGCCTCAGGAGGCCCGGAAGGACGATCCGCCCCCGCCGAGCGGCGGGGGTGCGGCCCGGCCGGGCCCTACGTCAGCAGGTCCGGCTCGCTCCGCGTGATCTGCTGGTACAGCGGCTGGTAGTTGATCCACGCCACGAGGTCGTTGCCGAGCTGCTCGCGGGTGTGCTCGGCGCCGGCGGCGGCGATGGGCACCGGTTTGCCGGCGGCCTTGGCCGCGAGCTGCACCTGGCAGGAGCGCTCCATGGTGATGAACCACCACGCGGCCGCGTCCACCGAGTCCCCGACGGTCAGCAGTCCGTGGTTGCGCAGGATCACGGCCTTGTGCGGCCCGAGCGCGGTGGCTATGCGGCGCCCCTCCTCCTCGTCCACGACGACGCCCGTGTAGTCGTCGAAGAGGGCGTGGTCCTGGTAGAAGGCGCACACGTCCTGGGTGATGGGCTCCAGCAGCTCGCCTAGCGCGGACAGGGCCCGCCCGTAGGTGGAGTGGCTGTGCGCGGCGGCGACGACCTCGGGCCGGGCCCGGTGGACCTGCGAGTGGATCGCGAACGCCGCCTGGTTGACGTGGTGGCGCCCCTGGACGACCTGCCCCTGGTGATTGACGAGGATCAGGTCGGAGACGGTGATGTGCTTGAAAGACATCCCGAACGGGTTGACCCAGAAGTGGTCCGTGAACTCGGGGTCCCGGGCGGTGATGTGGCCCGCGACCCCTTCCTCGAACCCGAACCGCCCGAACAGCCGCAGCGCGGCGGCCAGCCGCTCCTTGCGGTACTGCCGCTCGTCGTCGGTGCTCTCGTGCCGGGGCGGCATGGCGAAGTGAAGTTGTTCGGTGGGTATGGGCTCCGGCGGGGTCGGCTGGGGCATGGCGGTCTCCTCGGGCTGTTCCGTGGTTACGCCACGGAAGCTACCGCCGGGTACCGCGGGGGAACAGGGGTTCGGAGTCAGTTGCCCGGTGCGGGGGGCCGGCGCCGGTTGATCGCGGTGAGGTCGATGAAGATGGGGAAGGGATGGTCCACCTCCAGCGTGTCCTTATGCACACCGGTCGGCGCGTAGGACCGTGTCGCCGGGTCGAGCTCGTACGTGTAGACGACGGGGAGGCCATCGCTCTGCTCTACGCGCCAGAAGTACTGCACACCGGCCGCCGCATACTTGCGCGGCTTGACCTCGCGGTCTCGCGTGAGGGAGTCCTCGGAGACGACCTCGATCGCCAGGATGACGTCCTCCGGCTTGAGCCAGGTCTCGTTCGGCCCCGTGTCCGCCCCAGCCGGCACCACCAGTACGTCCGGCTCCGGCCGGTTCCCCTTGTCCAGCCTGATGGTGAACTCTCGAAATACATCAAGATCCTCGGGTGCCTGCGTCAGGAGAGAGTTTTCCAGCAAGCGCATGGTTCGCATATGAAACTTGGTCTGCGGACTCATGAAAACGAGGCTCCCGTCGATCAGCTCAGTGCGCCTCGGCAAGTTCGGAAGCCGGTCGAGGTCTTCAGCCGTCCAGCCTCCTCGCGGGGGGACCGGATAGTTGTACTGCTCATCCAGCTCGAACTCGGGTGCGGCGCTCATGATTGCTCCCATACGACGGAGTCTCGCCTGTGTCGCCAGCGTACCCACCGCAAACGCCCGTGCCGCCACTCAAACAAGCGAGTGGCGGCACGGGCGTTCGACTTCCGCGGAGGACCTAGCGGCAGGTCACTCCCACTCGATCGTCCCCGGCGGCTTGCTGGTGACGTCGAGGACCACGCGGTTGACGTCCTTGACCTCGTTGGTGATGCGGGTCGAGATCTTCGCGAGCACGTCGTACGGCATCCGCGTCCAGTCCGCCGTCATGGCGTCCTCGGAGGACACCGGGCGCAGCACGATCGGGTGGCCGTAGGTGCGGCCGTCGCCCTGGACGCCGACGCTGCGGACGTCCGCGAGCAGGACGACCGGGCACTGCCAGATCTCGCGGTCCAGGCCGGCGGCCGAGAGCTCCTCGCGGGCGATGGCGTCGGCCTCGCGCAGCAGGTCCAGGCGCTCCTTGGTGACCTCGCCGACGATGCGGATGCCGAGGCCCGGGCCGGGGAAGGGCTGGCGCTGGACGATCTCGTCCGGCAGGCCCAGCTCGGCGCCGACCATGCGGACCTCGTCCTTGAAGAGCTGGCGGAGCGGCTCGACGAGCTCGAACTCCAGGTCCTCGGGGAGGCCGCCCACGTTGTGGTGGGACTTGATGTTCGCCGTGCCGGTGCCGCCGCCGGACTCGACGACGTCGGGGTAGAGCGTGCCCTGGACGAGGAACGCGACGTCCTCGCCCTCGGCGCCGGCCTCGGCCACGATCTCGGCCTGGGCCTGCTCGAAGACGCGGATGAACTCCCGGCCGATGATCTTGCGCTTGGTCTCCGGGTCGGAGACGCCGGCGAGCGCGTTCAGGAAGCGCTCCTGGGCGTCCACGACCTTCAGCTGCACGCCGGTCGCGGCGACGAAGTCCTTCTCGACCTGCTCGGTCTCGCCCTTGCGCATCAGGCCGTGGTCGACGTAGACGCAGGTGAGCTGGTCGCCGATGGCCTTCTGGACGAGGGCGGCGGCGACGGCGGAGTCCACGCCGCCGGAGAGGCCGCAGATGGCGCGCTTGGTGCCGACCTGCGCACGGATCGAGGCGACCTGCTCCTCGATGACGTTGCCGGTGGTCCAGGTGGGCTCGATGCCCGCGCCGCGGTAGAGGAAGTGCTCCAGGACCTGCTGGCCGTGGGTGGAGTGCAGCACCTCGGGGTGGTACTGGACGCCGTAGAGCTTCTTCTCGTCGTTCTCGAAGGCGGCGACCGGGACGACGTCCGTGGACGCGGTGACGGCGAAGCCCTCGGGCGCGGCGGAGCAGGCGTCGCCGTGCGACATCCACACCGACTGCTCGGCCGGGGTGCCCTCGAAGAGGGTGGAGCTCGCCTTGGTGACGGACAGCGGGGTGCGGCCGTACTCACGGGCACCGTTGTCGTCGACGGTGCCGCCGAGGGTGGTGGCCATCAGCTGGAAGCCGTAGCACATGCCGAAGACGGGGACACCGGCTTCGAAGAGGGAGCGGTCGAGGCTCGGGGCCCCTTCCGCGTAGACCGACGAGGGACCGCCGGAGAGGATGATCGCCTTGGGGTTCTTCGCGAGCATCTCCGCCACCGGCATGGTGGAGGGGACGATCTCGCTGTAGACCCGCGCCTCGCGGACGCGACGGGCGATGAGCTGGGCGTACTGCGCACCGAAGTCGACAACGAGGACGGGGTCCGCGGTGTTGTCGTGGGCGGCAGCTGGGGACGCTGATGGCACTTCGGCGGCCTTCCGGCGGGTGAAACGGGGGTTGGACTTTCCATTCTAACGGGCTCATACTGAGCCCCATGTTTGAGCAGCTCAGCTACGTCTTTACCTATGGCACCGGCCCGTCCGGCTGCCATGGTCGTGCTGCTTGAGCAGGTAACCAAGCGACTTCCCAGGCGCCCCGGGCCGATTGCGGCCCGGGGCGTCCTGCGTTTTCCGGGTCCGTCGACCGCGGGGCACGACACCCCCAGGAGATACGGACATGAGCACCCAGACTGTCGCGGAGACCGGCGCCCGTACGGAGCGGGCGGCCGATGTGATCACCGACGCGCGCGGGCGGATCGACGACCTCGACGGCCGGATCATCGGCCTCGTGCAGGAGCGGATGGCGGTCTCGGCGGTGATCCAGCGCGAGCGGATCGCCTCCGGCGGGCGCCGGGTGAACCTCTCTCGCGAGATGGAGGTCCTCGGCCACTTCAGCGATCAGCTCGGCAAGCCGGGCACGGCCCTCGCGATGACCCTGCTGGAGCTGTGCCGGGGTCGCATCTGAGTTCGGTCACCGGCGGGGTCCCCGCGTCACCCGTACGGCGCGTGACCGGCTCGCGACCGGCTTCGTTGGACCCGGTGCCGCACCAGCCAGGGGCGGCGCACCGGAGTTCCACGCGCGGCTTCCGCCCCTTGTTCGCCGGGCGCCCGCGGACGGGGCGGATCCGTCGGAGTGCGAGACGTACGAGCCCGTACGTCGTGGGACCTCACTCCGGCGGTACGGCGACCGGTCAGCAGGGGACAGCAGCCCGGCCGCCACCCTAAGGACGGTCGGTTCCGGGGACGCCTGGAACCGACCGTATCCGGTCGAAACGGTTGCGCCGGGCCCGGCGCATCCCGCACGATGCAGAGGGCAGCCCGATTCCCCGTCCGGTACCGCCATTGGTCCACACCAGTGCCCTCGCACGACCCCTCTCAGCCCGCGGCGCTCCCCCCGGCGCCGCTCCGCGGCACCGACCCTGCCCTGCCCTCGGTGCCGGCAGTCAAGGGCCCCGAGGCCGCCCGCAGCCCCCGCGGAGCCGGCCCGGGGCCCTTCGCCGTGCCGGGCCTGTGCGGACCGGACCGGCGCGGGCCCCGTCGGGTAAGGACCGCTCTTCTGGAGCGCGGGTCTTACCCTTCGGCCGGGCGGGCCGGAGGGGCCGGGCGGGCCGGTACCCGCGGCACCGGCAGGAACGGCAGCCGCAGGGCCGCGAAGGCGTCCTTGGGCACCACCGGGTGGCGGGGTTCGACCGCGGCCACGCGCGCGTACGCGCTGCCCTGGGCCGGGCGCGGGTCGGCTTCGCCCTTGTTGGGCCAGAACGCCATGGCGCGCTCCGCCTGGGCCGTGATGGTCAGCGAGGGGTTGACGCCGAGGTTCGCCGAGACGGCGGCTCCGTCGACGACCGAGATCCCCGGGTGCCCGTACAGCCGGTGGTAGGGGTCGATGACGCCCTGGGAGGCGTCGGAGCCGATGGGGCAGCCGCCGATGAAGTGGGCGGTGAGCGGGGTGCCCATCAGTTCGCCGACGTTGCTGCCGGCGAAGCCGTTGATCTCCTCGGCGATCAGTGTCGCCGCCCGGGTGGCCGCCGGGATCTGTTCGGGGTTGGGCGTGCCGTGTCCCTGCCGTGCGGTCAGCAGCCCCTTGCCGGGGCGCTGCTGCCGCCGGTACGTGGTCAGGGAGTTGTCCAGCGACTGCATGACGAGCCCGATGATCGTCCGCTCGGACCAGCGGTAGTTGGACAGCGACCACAGCAGGAGCAGCGGGTGCCGTGCGCAGCGCGCGGCGTACGCGGCGGTGCGGTAGGCGCGTGACCCGAGGGGGATCTGGAGGACGGACAGGGCGCCCATCGCGTTGGAGCCCTTGCCGTAGCGGACGGGTTCGATGTGGGTGTCCGCGTCGGGGTGGACGGAGGAGGTGATGGCGACGCCGCGGGTGAAGTCGGGGTCCGTGCCGTGGACTTCGCGGTAGCGGCGGTCCTTCGTCTGGGCGCCGACCAATGCCTCGGAGTTGGTCCGGGTGAGCCTGCCGAGGTGGTCCGGGATGCGGGGCAGCAGGCCCTTGTCCTTCATGGTGTGCAGCAGGGTCTGTGTGCCGTAGGTGCCGGCCGCGATGACGACCCGCTCCGCGCGCAGCACGCGGGGCGCGGCCTTGCGGCGCTGGTCGGTGGGGACGGTCACGACGCGGTAGCCGCCGTCGCGGTGTTCGGTGACGGCGACGACGGTGGTCATGGGGTGGACGACGGCACCGGCCCGTTCGGCGAGATGGAGGTAGTTCTCGTTGAGGGTGTTCTTCGCGCCGTGCCGGCAGCCGGTCATGCATTCGCCGCACTCGGTGCACGCCCTGCGGGCGGGCCCCGCGCCGCCGAAGTAGGGGTCGGCGACCTCGTCGCCCGGGCGGGCGGTGGCGGTGCCGTCGGCGTCCTTCCCGTCACCGAAGAACACGCCGACCGGTGCCATGTGGAAGGTGTCGCCGACGCCCATTTTCTCGGCGGCGGCTTTGAGGTGGACGTCGGAGGGCGTCATGGTGGGGTTGAGCCGTACGCCCAGCATGCGCCGCGCCTGGTCGTAGTAGGGCTTCAGCTCTTCCTGCCAGTCGGTGATGTGCGCCCACTGGGGGTCGTCGAAGAACGGCTTCGGCGGTACGTAGAGGGTGTTGGCGTAGTTCAGCGACCCGCCGCCGACACCGGCGCCCGCGAGGACCATGACCTTGCCGAGCAGGTGGATGCGCTGGATGCCGTAGAGCCCGAGGGCGGGCGCCCACAGGTAGTTGCGCAGGTCCCAGGAGTTCCTGGGGAGGGTGTCGCGGGTGAAGCGTCGGCCTGCCTCCAGCACGCCGACGCGGTACCCCTTCTCGGTCAGGCGCAGGGCGGTGACCGCCCCGCCGAAGCCGGAGCCGACGACGAGCACGTCGTAGTCGGCCGCGGGTGCCGGTTCTGCCACCAGGTCCTCCAGGGTCAGCGCAGGTGCAGTGCCTTCATCACGCGCAGGCCGCGGGTCATCAGCGCTGCGTACTTCTCGTCGGTGAGGCCGAACGCCGGGGCGAGCGGCATGATCCGCTGGTGGGCGACGGTCTGGGCCTCGGTGTACTTGAGGATGCCCTCGGAGCCGTGGCGGCGGCCGAGCCCGGAGTCGCCCATGCCGCCCATGGGCGCCCCGGCGCTGCCGTAGGCCGCCGCGAACGCCTCGTTGACGTTGACGGTGCCCGCACGCAGCCGTGCGGCGATCTCGCGGCCCCGGCGCCCGTCCTTGGTCCAGACGGCCGCGTTGAGGCCGTAGGGGGTGGCGTTGGCGAGAGCGACGGCCTCGTCCTCGTCGCGGAAGCGGTAGACGGAGACGAGCGGTCCGAAGGTCTCCTCGGTGCACACGGCCATGGGCGGCTCGACGCCGTCGAGGATGGTCGGCTCGTAGAACAGCGGCCCGATGTCGGGCCGCGGCCGGCCGCCCGCGAGGACGGTGGCGCCCTTGGCGACGGCTTCGTCGACGTGCCGGGTCATGATGTCCAGCTGCTGCGCGGAGGCGAGGGAGCCCATGTCGGCGCCGTAGGCGAGGCCCGTGCCGAGCCGGAGGGCCTTGGTGCGGGTGGCGAAGCGCAGCAGGAACTCGTCGGCTATCGCCTCGTGGACGTACAGCCGCTCGATGGCGATGCACAGCTGGCCCGCGGAGGAGAAGCAGCCGCGGACGGCGCCCGCGGCGGCCTTCTCGATGTCGGCGTCGCGCAGGACCAGCATGGCGTTCTTGCCGCCGAGTTCGAGGGAGCAGCCGATGAGCCGGGTGGCGGCGGAGCGGGCGACCTCGCGGCCGGTGCGGGTGGAGCCGGTGAAGGAGACGTAGTCGGCGTGGTCGACGACGGCGGGGCCGACGACCGGGCCCTCCCCGATGACGATCTGCCAGACCTCCTCCGGAAGCCCCGCCTCGATGAGGAGTTCGCGTGCCAGCAGGGCGGTGAGGGCGGTCTCGGTGTCGGGCTTCGTCACGACGGCGTTGCCCGCGACGAAGGCGGGCAGGGCGTCGCCGACGGACAGCTCGAAGGGGTAGTTCCAGGGGGATATCTGGCCGACGACTCCGCGCGGCTGACGGGCCTCGGTGACCTTGGTGAGGACGGGTATGACGCCGGTGTGCGCTCTGGGCCGCAGGTATGCCGGGCCCTTGCGCCCGTAGTGCCGCGCCGCGACGGCGACGGCCTGCAGCTCCTCGTGGGCGTGCAGGCGGGCCTTGCCGGTCTCCAGCTGGATCAGGTCGAGTATCTCGGACTGCCGGTCGAGGACGAGGTCGTGGAAGCGCAGGAGGACTGCCGCGCGTTCGGCCAGGGGAACGGCGGCCCAGGGGCGTTGCGCCACGCGCGCGCGGGCGAAGGCGGTGGCCACGTCCTGCGGGGTGGCTTCGGGGAGTTCCGCCAGCTTCCGGCCGGTGAAGGGCGTGTGGTTGGCGGTGACGTCCGCCCCGCTGACGCCCCGGGTGAGGCGGGTGACGAGGGCGGGGGTGACCACGTCGTCCGCGGTGCGGGCGCCGGCCGGGGTCACGGGGTTTCCGTCGATCACTGCTGCCGCTGATGCGCTGTGTCGCGAGTCCGTCATGCGGCGAGCGTATGCGGGGCCGTCCGCTTTGGGTACCCGTCAGTAACCGAATTCCGCCGGGTACCCGTGGGGCCTCAGTGGTCCTGGAGCTTCAGGTACTTGAGGACGGTGGTGAAGAGTTCGTCGCCGTCCTTGCGGGCCTCGCCCTTCTCGGGCATCCGCACTTCCAGGTGCCAGGAGACGTTCTCGGCGCTGTTGACGATGACCTTGGAGCGGATGACCCTCCTGGGGTCGTCGGTGTCGCTCCCGGACTTGCGGTAGACGGTGTCGACCTCCGCCGAGTCCTTGCCCTCGAAGGCCGTGCCCTTGCGCTTCTTCGATACGGGGTCGTTGATCCCCGGCACGCCCAGGGGGCCCTTGTAGGAGGCGATCAGCTTGTCGGCCTCGGCGTCGGCCGTTCCGATGCCGGGCTTCTTCTCCGACGAGCCGGGCTTGGGCTCTTCCGACGCCCGTGTCAGGTAGATGCTGAACACGCCGCTCGGGTCGCTGAAGCCGACCCATCCCTTGTCGGCGTCCAGGGTCTTGACGTAGTCCTCGGGCACCGCCAGCGACGCCCGGACGATCTCGGGTTCCTCGCGCACCTTCCAGTGCAGCGGGACCGCCGGGCCGACGGCGAACGGGTTGGCGATGAGGAGGACCGCGGCGGCGGCCACGGCGACCACCCCGCCGCCGAGCCCCCACTGGGCCTTGCGGTTGCCGTGGAGGACGGGCGGCACCCAGCGGCTGCCGGTGGGCGCAGCGGGCGCGGGCCCGTAGCCGGCGCCGAACGCGGCCGGCGGCGGCGCCGGGTGGGCCACGGCCTCCAGGACCCGGCGGACCTCGGCCGCCGGCGGGCGGGCCGCCGGGTCCTTGCGGAGCAGCTGCATGACGAGCGCGCCCAGGGCGCCCGAGCCGCGCGTGAGGGCCTGGGGTTCGGCGGTGAGGATCGCCTGGAGGGTGGCGGGGGTGTGGGAGCGGCGGAACGGCGACAGGCCCTCCACGGCCGCGTACAGCACGACGCCCAGCGCCCACAGGTCCGACTCCGGGCCCGGCCGCCGGCCCAGCACGCGCTCGGGGGCGACGTACTCGGGCGAGCCGACGAACGCGCCGGTCTCCGTCAGCCCCTGCTCGCCCTCGATGCGGGCTATGCCGAAGTCGGTGAGGACGACGCGCTCGTCACCGCCGAGGAGCACGTTGTCCGGCTTCACGTCGCGGTGCAGGACGCCCGCCGCGTGGGCGGCGGACAGCGCGCCGAGGACGGCCAGCCCGATGCGGGCGGCCTCGCGGGGGTCCAGGGTGCCTTCGGCGAGGCGGTCGCCGAGGGAATGGCCGCGCACCAGCTCCATGACGATCCACGGGCGCCCGTCCTCGACGACGACGTCGTGGACGGTAACGACGGACGGGTGGTCGATCCGGGCGGCGGCGCGCGCCTCGCGCTGCATGCGCTGGTAGACGGTCTGCCGTTGGTGTTCGGGCACGTGGTCGGGGACGCGGGGTTCCTTGATGGCCACGTCGCGGTCGACGACCTCGTCGCGGGCCTTCCAGACGGTGCCCATGCCGCCGTGCCCGAGGCGGGACACCAGGCGGTAGCGACCGCCGACGAGCCGGCCCGTGCCAGGGTCCTGGGTGGCGGCGTACTGCGTCGGCGCGTAGGTGCCGTTCATCCCGTTCGCACCTTGTGCCACGTGGGGCGCGGGCGCCACGGAGGCGGGCACAGGAGCGGGCACAGGGGCGGAATGCGTGGCGCCCGGTGGCTGGATCTCATAGCTGGTGGGCTCGTTCGCACGTCCCCCGTCGTTCGTCATGTTCCCATCATTACCAAGGTGGGCGCCCCCGGCGCACCTCGGGACGCCCGGCCGCCCGCGCTGGTCAAGGGCTCGAAACCGGCCGGATCCGTACGAAGGTGTCGAGGGCGGTCCGGACGTGGCGCAGGACCTCGTCCGCCCTGTTCACCGGCCCCGAAACCCATAGTTCGTACCGCTTGCCCCCTTCGTCCCAGCAGCTGTCGTAGAGGCGCTGCGGCCCGCCTTTGCCGATGCCGTCCCAGGTGAACTCCCAGGAGGCTGCCGGGCGTCCGTTGCGCGTCGTCTGTTCGATGGTGGCGTTCCGGTACCCCGGGTACCGCTCGGGGGCCTGGGCGGCGGAGCCGCGCAGGGCGGCGGCCGGGCCGTCCTCCTGGGGGTCCTGGATGAGGACGCCGAGGCGGAATTCCCGGCCCGGCGCGTAGTAGAAGACCCGCGGGGGTTCGAAGGACCGGACGAAGCCCTGGGGGACGGCGAGGGCGAAACCGGCCGGATCCTGGACGCCCTGGTAGCCGGCGGGCGCGTCGACCTTTGCGCTGACGGGGGGCGCGGGGAGGGACGACGACCAGACGCCGGGCCCGTTGGTCGGCCGCGCCGGCGCGCCGGGTTCCTCCTGCCCGTTCGACACCAGTACGGCGAGTCCGGCGCCCATGCCGGCCAACGCCACCACCGCGACGGCCGCCATCAGAGCTGCCCGGGCCCTGCCGCGGTGACCGTAGGGCTCGTACAGGTCCGACGCACGTTCTGCCGAGCCCTGGCGGGCGGGGGTGCGCCCGGAGGCCAGATAGGCCCGCAGCAGCCGTTCCGCTTCGTCGATGCCCATCCGCCGCCCGGGGTCGCGCTCCAGCAGGCCCCGCACGACCGGCAGCAGCGGGCCCGCCGCCACGGGTGGCCGGATCTCGTCCTGGACGACGGCGGCGAGGATGCCGCCCAGGGAGTCGCGGTGGAACAGCGATTCGCCACTGAGCGCCGCGCACAGCAGGGCGCCCAGGGACCACAGGTCGGACGCCGGGCCCGTCCGGCCGCCCGACATCCGCTCGGGCGCGGTGAACTCCGGTGAGCCCACGAACGCCCCCGCCTCCGTGATCGTCGTCGCCCCCGACACCTGGGCGATGCCGAAGTCCGTCAGGACCACGCGGCCGGTGCCCGCTTCCAGCAGGACGTTCGGCGGTTTGATGTCGCGGTGCAGCACGCCGCGGGCGTGCGCGGCGCGCAGCGCCCCCAGGAGCGCGAGACCGATTCTGGCCGCCTCTCCCGGCCCGACCGGCCCGTCGGCCACCAGAATGTCCGACAGGGCCCGCCCGTCGATCAGCTCCATGACGATCCAGGGCCGCCCGTCCTGTTCGACGATGTCATGGAGAGCCACCACATTGGGGTGGTTGATGAGGGCGGCCGCTCTGGCCTCGCGTAACGTGCGTTCGATCTGTGCGGAGGTGGCGGGCCCGGCAGCGGGGCCGCCTTCCAAGTTGACCTCTTTGACGGCGACTTCACGGGCCAGCAGTTCATCGGTGGCACGCCAGACGGTACCCATGCCACCGCGCCCGATCCGCGCCCTCAGACGGTAACGACCGGCGATCAGACCATCGTGCGCAGCGAAGGTCCCCATGAACCAATCTTGCCCCACCTCCCCCCGCCCCACCGCGTCCGTACCGGCCGCTTCCGGCTCGCACGGCTATCGGCCTCCCCCCGGTGCGGAGTTCGAGGCACTCAGTCGGTCCCGGCGTCCAGGGCGGTGCGCAGCCAGGTGTCGGCGGCACCGATGGTCGGCACCGGCGGCCCGTCCGGCGGGGAGATCAGTTCGGCGGTGAGCTGCCAGTACTGGTCGATGTAGGGGTCGGCGGCCAGCCTGCCGCTGAGGGCGCGGCGGAACGCCGGGGTGTCCCGCGCGCCGCACGCGTCGGCATGCGCGGCGACGAACCGGTCGAGCGCCTCGCCCTGGTGCGGTGCCCGCCGGGCGACCAGTTCCACCGACGCCAGGGCGACGGCCTCGTTGAGGCCGGCGTAGAGCACGGCCGGGCGATAACCCTGCTCCGGCCGGTGCGCCGCGGGCTGACAGTGCGCGCCGCCGAGGCACGCGCCGGTGGTGAAAGCGTGCAGCCGGGCGAAGGCCAGCACCTGCGCCGGCGTCGGGTCCGGCGGGGGCTGCGGCACCGCCTGTTCGACGATCGCCGAGACGAGGCCGGACGGGAGCCGCGGAGGCAGCCAGCGCCGCCAGAAGCGGGCCAGGGCGGCCGTGCTGGGCGGCGTCGTCACCGCCCCGATGAGACGCAGCCGCTCGGCGCGTTCCTCCGCAGTGCAGCCCTGGAGGAGCTGGAGGGCCGCTTCCCGCCACCGCAGGGCCGCCAGCTGCGACCCGACTTCCCGGAGCTGCCCCGCGATGACGTCCTCCAGCGCGTCCTCCCCGTCGAGGACCCGGCTCACCTCCGGCACCGGCAGGTCGAGCGTCCGCAGCGAGCGGATCAGTCGGAGCCGGTCGATCGCCTCGGGCCCGTACCGGCGGTGCCCGCCGCCGCTGCGGCCTGCCTCCGGCAGCAGGCCGCGGTCGGAGTAGAACCGCACGGTCTTGACGGTGACACCCGCGTGCTCGGCGAGCTCTCCGATGCTCCACAGGGCATCCGCGACCACGGCTTGAACCTCCCTCAGGGGGAGTTCTTACCGTACCGGCACGCGGGAACGGCCCGGATGGCCGGTCCCGCCGGACCACCGTGTGCGAGGAGGACTCCATGACGACGTTCGTGCTGGTACCGGGCCCCTATGCCGGAAGCTGGGTCTGGGACGAGGTAACCACCCACCTGCGCGCCTCCGGGGCCGAGGTACACACCACGACCCTCACCGGCTTCGGCGACCGCCGCCATCTGGCGGGGCCCGGGGTGGATCTGGACGCTCACATCGAGGACCTGGTGCAGGTCCTCGACCAGCTCGCCGCCCCCGACGTCGTCCTCGTCGGCCACTGCTACAGCATCCACCCCGTCCTGGGCGCCGCCGACCGGCGCCCCGAGCGGATCGCCCGGCTGGTCTTCATCGACGGGGCCATGCCGCAGGACGGCCACTCGGCGCTCGACGGTCTCCCCGACCACCTCCGCGAGGGCCTCCAGCAGCGCATCGACGCCGCCGAGGACGGCTGGCGCCTCACCCCGCCGCCGCTCGCCGAGTGGCAGAACTGGGGCAGCGTCGACGGCATCCCCGCCGACGCCATGGAGCGCCTCGCCCGCCTTGCCGCTCCGCAGTCCGTGGCCACGCTCACTCAGCCGATCCGGCTGACCGGCGCGGCCGAGGGGCTCCCCCTGACCGGTGTCTTCTGCACCGGCAACGGCATGACCATCGCCATGGCCGAGGCCGCGGTGGCCTCCGGGGCACCGCACTTCCAGCCGCTCGTCTCCCCCCAAGTGAGCTTCTTCCAGCTCGACACCGGCCACTGGCCGATGCTTTCCGCCCCTGACGAGCTGGCCGCTGTACTACTGCGCGCGGTTGCCGGAGAGGGCCACCGGGTGGGGGTCGGGGCGGCCGTACCGGCGTAGCCGGTCGCAGGCGGGGGCGGGGTGGGGCGGGGCGGTGTACGGGGGTCACCGCCCCGCCGACGCGCCGCCCCCACGCACCCCGAGGCCCCACCAGGTCGCCCGGCGGGCGATCTGTGAAATCCAGTGCGCGGCCGCACGGTCGGCCCAGTAAGTACTGCGCGCGGACGGGGTGACGACTTGGGGCATCTCCTGCGGCCTGAGGGCGCCGTAATCGGTGAACCGGACGACTCCGCATGTTCGACACCGGGCCTCCCCCGGTCTCCGTGCCCAGCCGGACAGGTGGCGGCACTCCCCCGCCACGACGGCGCTCATACCGGGCCGCCCGGCAGCGTGTGCGCCATCCGCCAGTGGCTGCGCTGCGCGACGAGGGCGTCGCCCGCCTTGTCCGCGTCGTCGCCCTTGGCGGCCTCCCGCTGCGCGGCGCTCAGCTCCGCGCACTCGGCGCAGCCGAAGAGCGGCCGCAGGGCGGGCCACAATCCCGCCACCTCGCGCTCTTCCCTGGTCGCCAGCCGCAGCACGGCGAACGGCACCTCCCACTCCAGCCCGCCGCCGGGTCGCCGCAGCTGGACTCGCTGCCCTGCGCTTCCGACCACTTGCGCGATCTGTCCCTCACGCGTGTCGACTACGAACGCGCCGTTTCGGTACGTCATCGTTCCCGTCTCTCCCAAGGCCGACCGTTCACCAGCCCGTCAAACAATCCACCCATACATTGTTAGGGGCAAGTTGCTCTTCACCTTTTAGCTCTAGTGAGTGAACCGCGCTGGCCGGAGGCAGAGTTGTGGTCTGTAGAGTCGCTGGCCAGAGGAGGTGGTTCGCATGTCCGGTGCAACACCCACGCTGATGCGCAGGCGGCTCGGGGCGATCCTTACTGGTCATTTCAGAATGCGCCCGGTGGATGGTCTTGGCAGGCGGGCTCGGTGGCGGCAGAGTTGTGCGGGTGTCGGATGACCTTGTGCCTG
>NZ_JBEYZW010000099.1:0-25156 GCF_040646215.1 Streptomyces sp. NPDC046215
GTTCGGGCTGAGCTCAGCCCGAACAACCCGTCCGGGGGCACTTCCCAGCGGTAGCCGGGGGAGCTTGAGGACGCGCCCGCAGGCGGCAACGACGGGCCGCAGCCCAGGCCGCTAACCCAGCCGGCTGACGTCCCGCACCGCTCCCTTGTCCGCGCTGGTGGCCATCGCGGCGTACGCCCGCAGGGCCGCCGAGACCTTGCGCTCGCGGTTCTTCGGCGCGTACGTGCCGCCGAGGGCCGCGCGGCGGGCCGTGAGCTCGTCGTCCGGGACGAGGAGCTCGATCGAACGGGCGGGGATGTCGATCCGGACGCGGTCGCCGTCGTGGACGAGCGCGATGGCACCGCCCGACGCCGCCTCGGGCGAGGCGTGGCCGATGGACAGGCCCGAGGTGCCGCCGGAGAAGCGGCCGTCGGTGACCAGGGCGCAGGACTTGCCGAGGCCGCGGCCCTTGAGGAAGGACGTCGGGTAGAGCATCTCCTGCATGCCGGGGCCGCCCTTGGGGCCCTCGTAGCGGATGACGACGACGTCGCCTTCCTTGATCTCCTTGCGGAGGATCTTGTCGACGGCTTCCTCCTGGGACTCGCAGACGACGGCCGGTCCCTCGAACGTCCAGATCGATTCGTCGACGCCGGCCGTCTTCACGACGCAGCCGTCGGGGGCGAGGTTGCCCTTGAGGACGGCGAGCCCGCCGTCCTTGGAGTAGGCGTGCGCGGCGTCGCGGATGCAGCCGCCCGCCGCGTCGGTGTCCAGGGTCGCCCAGCGCTCGGACTGGGAGAAGGCGGTCGCGGAGCGGACGCAGCCGGGAGCCGCGTGCCACAGCTCGACGGCCTCGGCGGAGGGGGAGCCTCCGCGCACGTCCCAGGTGTCCAGCCACTCCTTGATGCCGGGCGCGTGGACGGTGTGCACGTCCTCGTTGAGGAGTCCGGCGCGGTAGAGCTCGCCGAGGATGGCGGGGATGCCGCCGGCGCGGTGGACGTCCTCCATGTAGTACGTGCCGCCGGGGGCGACGTTCGGCGCGACCTTGGCCAGGCAGGGGACCCGGCGGGAGACCGCGTCGATGTCCTTGAGGTCGTAGTCGAGCCCGGCCTCCTGGGCGGCGGCGAGCAGGTGCAGGATCGTATTGGTCGAGCCGCCCATGGCGATGTCGAGGGCCATGGCGTTGTCGAACGCGGCGCGGGTGGCGATGTTGCGCGGCAGGACGGACGCGTCGTCCTGCTCGTAGTAGCGCTTGGTGATCTCCACGACTGTGCGGCCGGCGTTCTCGTAGAGGGCCTTGCGGGCGGTGTGCGTGGCGAGGACGGAGCCGTTGCCCGGCAGGGACAGGCCCATGGCCTCGGTCAGGCAGTTCATGGAGTTGGCCGTGAACATGCCGGAGCAGGAGCCGCAGGTGGGGCAGGCGTTCTCCTCGATGCGCAGGACGTCCTCGTCCGAGACGTTCTCGTCGACGGCGTCGACGATGGCGTTGATGAGGTCGAGCTTGCGGACCGTGCCGTCGACGAGGGTGGCCTGGCCGGCCTCCATCGGGCCGCCGGAGACGAAGACGACGGGGATGTTCAGGCGCAGCGCGGCCATCAGCATGCCGGGTGTGATCTTGTCGCAGTTGGAGATGCAGATCAGCGCGTCGGCGCAGTGCGCCTCGACCATGTACTCGACGGAGTCGGCGATCAGGTCGCGGGAGGGCAGGCTGTAGAGCATGCCGGCGTGGCCCATGGCGATGCCGTCGTCGACCGCGATGGTGTTGAACTCGCGGGGCACCGCGCCCGCCGCCAGGATCGCGTCGGAGACGATCCGGCCGACCGGGGCGAGGTGGGTGTGGCCGGGGACGAACTCGGTGAAGGAGTTGGCCACCGCGATGATCGGCTTGCCGATGTCCGCACTCGCTACGCCCGAGGCCCGCATCAGGGCGCGGGCGCCCGCCATGTTGCGGCCGTGGGTGACGGTGCGGGACCTCAGCTCGGGCATCCTGCTCCACTCCTCGAAGTGTGTCAGCGCTGTGTCAGCGTCTTTCGAGCCTACGCCCGCGATCCAGGGTCCGGACAGGGTCTCCGCGATGTGAGACGGCTCTTTCGGGCGCCCCGCGCGTCAGCCAGGCGCTCCGGGGGCCGTCAGGTGGCGCTGGACCGCCGGGGCGACCATGGCGATGACCTGCTCGATGTCGGCCGAGGCGAGCGGTTCGACCTTGATCACATGGCGCAGCATGGCGACGCCCACCAGGTGGGCGGCGGCCAGCTCGGAGCTCAGCCGGGGGTCGGGGGTGTCGAGCTCGTCCGCGACGCGGGCCATGAGCCGCCGGGTGACGAGGTCGCGGAAGACGGCGGCGGCGGTCTCGTTGGCGACGGCGGAGCGGACGATCGCGAGGAGCGGCTCGCGGGTGGCCGGGTCCTCCCAGACGCCGAGGATGAAGCGGGTCAGCCGCTCGCCCAGCGCTTCCGGGCCGCCGTCGCGGACGACGGCCGGGGCCCGGAGGGCGGGGGCGAAGTCGGTCTCGATGGCGGCCGCGAAGATCTGTTCCTTGGGGCCGAAGTAGTGGTGGACGAGGGCGGGGTCGACGCCGGCGCCGCGGGCGATGGCGCGGATGGACGCCTTGTCGTACCCGCGCCCGGCGAATTCGGCACGGGCGGCGGTGAGGATGCGCTCGCGGGCTCCGGGGCCGGCGGCCGGGTCCGTACGGGCGGGCCGGCCGCGCTTCCTGGGGGCGGGCTCCGGGGCGGCGGCGGTCACGGGCGGGGGACGCGCGTCGGCGAGGCGAGGTGCAGCCGGGTGTAGGCCAGGGCCTCGGCGAGGTCGGCCTCGCGCTCGGCCGCGGACATCGCGCGGCGGGTGTTGACCTCGATCACCACGTGCCCGTCGAAGCCGCTCACAGCGAGCCGTTCGAGCAGCTCGGCGCAGGGCTGCTGACCGCGGCCGGGCACGAGGTGCTCGTCCTTGGCGGAGCCGTTGCCGTCGGCGAGGTGGATGTGGGCGAGGCGGTCGCCCATGCGGTCGATCATCTGGAGTGCGTCCGTACGGGCGGTCGCGGTGTGGGAGAGGTCGACGGTGAAGTGCCGGTAGTCGTCCTTGGTGACGTCCCAGTCGGGTGCGTAGGCGAGCATCTCGCGGTCGCGGTAGCGCCAGGGGTACATGTTCTCCACGGCGAAGCGCACGTCCGTCTCGTCCGCCATCCGCCAGATGCCGCGCACGAAGTCCCGGGCGTACGAGCGCTGCCAGCGGAAGGGCGGGTGGACGACCACGGTCGTCGCGCCGAGCTTCTCGGCCGCCGCCCTGGCCCGCTGGAGCTTGACCCAGGGATCCGTCGACCAGACCCGCTGGGTGATCAGCAGGCAAGGAGCGTGGACGGCCAGGATCGGCACCCGGTGGTAGTCGGACAGGCGCCGGAGCGCCTCGATGTCCTGGCTGACGGGATCGGTCCACACCATGACCTCGACACCGTCGTAGCCCAGGCGTGCGGCGATCTCGAAGGCCGTCGCCGTCGACTCGGGGTAGACCGAGGCCGTGGACAGCGCGACCTTGGCATCCGGGATGCGCACCACTGGCTCTGTCACGAAGGACAGCGTACGACCGCCTCTCCCGTGGCGGGGCGGGTGCCTCTTTTATTGGCTGATGCTTCTCCTGTGACCGGCGGGTGCCGTGGGGGTGGTGGGAGCGGGGATGTCACTCCGCCGGCAGGTGGTCCAGCCGGCTCAGGATGACGCCCTCGCGCAGGGCCCAGGGGCAGATGTCGAGCTCGTCCACGCCGAAGAGGTCCATCGCCGCCTCGGCGACGAGCGCGCCCGCCACCAGCTGGGGTGCCCGGCCCGCCGACACACCGGGGAGCCGGGCGCGCTGCGCGGAGGTCATCGCGGCGAGCCTGGGCACCAGCTCCTCCAGCGCCTTGCGGGAGAGGGTGCGTGGGGCGTAGGGGCCCTCGGCGGTGCGGGCGGCGCCCGCGATGCGGGCGAGCTGCTTGAAGGTCTTGGAGGTGCCCACGGTGCGGTCGGGGGCTCCGAGGCGGGCGAAGTCCCCGACGATACGGGCGATCCGGGCCCGGACGTGGCGGCGCAGGGCCCGGACGTCCGCGGGGTCGGGGACGTCGCCCGGGAGCCGGGTGTGGGTGAGCCGGCCGGCGCCCAGGGGCAGGGAGACGGCCCGGTCGGGTTCCTCGTCCATGCCGTGGGCGATCTCCAGGGAGCCGCCGCCGATGTCGAGAAGGAGGAGCTTCCCGGCCGACCAGCCGAACCAGCGGCGGGCGGCCAGGAAGGTCAGGCGCGCCTCCTCGTCGCCGGGCAGCACGGGCAGGGTGACGCCGGTCTCCTCGCGGACCCTGGCGAGGACGGCGTCGGCGTTGGTCGCCTCGCGGACCGCGGAGGTGGCGAACGGCAGGACTTCCTCGACGCCCTTGTCCTCGGCGGCCCGCAGCGCGTCCTGGATGACGGCGACGAGGCGGTCGACGCCGGCCTCGCTGATGGCGCCGCCGTCCTCGATGAGCCCGGCGAGGCGCAGCTCGGTCTTGTGCGAGTGGGCGGGCAGCGGGCAGGCGCCGTGATGCGCGTCCACCACCAGCAGGTGGACCGTGTTCGAACCCACATCGAGGACACCGAGTCTCATGGCCTGAACGCTACTGCCGCCGACGGCGCATAGGCTGGTGGGGTGGCAAAGACGAAGAAGGCGAAGCCGGGCAAATCCCTCGGCGAGACCTCACAGACCTCCAAGACCTCCCGGCCGGCCGGGGTCTCCGACGAGGTCGGACTCGACTTCGCCCGGGCCTGGGTCGAGTTCCCCGACCCCGCCGACGACGAGCAGATCTTCCGCTGCGACCTGACCTGGCTCACCTCCCGCTGGAGCTGCATCTTCGGCAGCGGCTGCCAGGGCATCCAGGCCGGACGCGCCGACGACGGCTGCTGCACGCTGGGGGCGCACTTCTCGGACGAGGACGACGAGCAGCGGGTCGCCGGGTACGTGAAGCGGCTGACGCCGGAGATGTGGCAGTTCCACGGCGTGGGCACCGACAGCGGCTGGACGCAGCTCGACGAGGACGGCGAGCGGCAGACGCGCCGCTGGCAGGGCTCGTGCATCTTCCAGAACCGGCCGGGCTTCGCGGGCGGCGCGGGCTGCTCGCTGCACATCCTGGCGCTCAAGGAGGGCCGCGAGCCGCTGGAGACCAAGCCGGACGTGTGCTGGCAGCTTCCGGTGCGGCGCACCTACGACTGGATCGACCGGCCGGACGACACCAGGGTGCTGCAGATCTCGATCGGCGAGTACGACCGCCGCGGGTGGGGCCCCGGGGGCCACGATCTGCACTGGTGGTGCACGTCCGCGACGTCCGCGCACGGTGCGGGCGACCCGGTGTACGTGACGTACGCGCCGGAGCTGAAGGAACTGATGGGCAAGAAGGCGTACGCGCGCCTGGTCGAGCTCTGCGAGGAACGACTGGCGTCGCTGCTGCCGATGGCTCCGCATCCGGCGGACGGGGGCGCGGGGCGCTGACGCCCGTTCAGCCGGCGCCGGTACGGACATGAGCTCTGCCGACCAGGCGGGCGTGGTCCGGCCACGGGCGCTGGGCGGGGCCGGCTCTCGGGCCGCGGCGTGAGCACGAACCCTCGCACCCTCGAACCCTCGGGCCGTCCGGCCGCACGGCCTCAGCCGGGTGGCGGCGTGGGGGCCGGAGCCGACGGCTGGGGGTCCGCCGGGGGTGGGGGCGGCGGGGGCGGTGACGGTGCGGGGGTGGCGCCGTGGCCCTCGATCGTCACGGCGGAGCCGCCCGGTGCCACGGCCACCCGCGCGCTCCAGCGGCCCGCGGGCTCGCTCGCCCGGTCGACCTGGACGACGACCGTGAGGGACTGCCCCGGTTGAAGCACCCCGCCGGTGCGGCTCAGGCGCAGCCAGGGCGCGCTGGTGGTCATCGACCAGACGACCGCTTCCCCGCCGCTCGCCCGGAGCGTGATGAGGGTGCTGCTCCCGCTCGGCTGTGCCTCCACCGTCAGCCGCCCCGGGCCCGGGGCGGGCGCCGGTGGCGGGCCGGGCAGCGGGGTGCCGCTGCCGGACGGCGCGGGTGCGGCGCTGCCGGGGGGCGGGGCCGGCACGGGCCTGCCGTCGGGGCCGATGACCGCGACCGAGACGTCGGCGAGCGGGCGGCCGGCCGCGGTGTGCGTGCCGAGGGACCGGTGGGTCGGGCCGCTGCCCTGGTAGGGGTGCCGGCCCACCTCGGTCTCCTCCGCGGTGACGGAAGCGGTGTCCTGTCCCTCTCCTGTCGCGGGCGCCCCCTTGTAGGCGGCCCACAGCGCCAGGAGGGGGGCCGCGATGACGGTGGCGACGACGGTGGTCGTCACGGCCCGGCTGCGGAAGCGGCTGCGGCGTGCGGCCCGGTCCTTGGGCTCCAGGGGGTAGCCGCGCCGGTCGAAGCGCGGGGCCGGGGGCGCTGCGGACCCGCGCTGTTTGCCGGCGTCCAGGGCGCTGAGCATGGCGGCGTGCACGGCGGCCGCCGGTGCCTCGATGACGGGGAGGGCCGCGGACGAGGCGGCCGTGCCCGGCCAGGGCTCGCCGGCGGTGGCCCGCTCGGCGGTGCGCCGGCAGTCGGCGCAGTCGTCGACGTGCCGGACCAGCTCCCGGCGGAGGGCCGCGCCGAGCAGCACCTGGGTGTCGCCGGTGAAGCGGGCGACGACCGGGCAGCGGCCGGACTCCACGACGGCCAGCGCGGTGCGGGTCCGTTCGACTTCGCAGGCGGCGCTGGACAGCAGGGTCCGGGCGGTGTCGGCCTCCATCCTGAGCACGGCCGCGACCTCCTGGGCGGAGAGGCCGTGGCGGACGGCCAGTTCGAGCCCTTCGCGCTGTTCGGCGGTGGTTCCGGCGGCTTCCGGCCAGGCGAGGAGGGCCAGCTCCCTGCGGCGGCGCTCGTCCGTGGAGGCCGAGGACGAAGCCGGGGACGAAGAAGACGGAGCGGGGGCGGGGGTGGCGGGCTCCGCCGCCCTGGTGCCCTTCTCCATGAGCCTGCGCAGGCAGGCCCAGCGGGCGAGGGCGTACAGCCAGGAGCGGCGCGGCTCGTCGCCGGCCGGGGCGCGGTCGGCGCGGCGCTCCGCGAGGGCGAGGACCTCGCCGAGCGCGGCGGTGGCGGCGTCGTGCTCGCACAGCACCGACAGGCAGTAGGTGAACAGCCCGTCGAGGTACGGCTCGTACGGGAGAGGCGGCCGCTGCACGAGGGTGTCCTGCTCCGTGCGGGCCGCGCGCGGCGCACCGCGGTCCGCACGGTGCGCGCCGGTGGCATGCGTGGGGTGCTCGGGCCTCCTGGTCATCATCCCGGCGACGGTAAGGGGATGATGGGCCCTCGCCCTCGCTGCGGGCGCAGGTTTAACCCATTCGGGTGACGTTCTCCCTCAAAAGGGGACAGGAATAAGACATTCCGCAGGTGACGGCGCCCGCACCGGTCGCATCGCGGGGGAACCGGGGCACCTCGCCGGAGGGACCCGTTCCAGGGTGTGCGGACGGCCGGTTCCGCCCCCCGGGGCCCCTGCGGGCCCCGCTCGGGCGCCGGCTTGTCAGTGGCCACCGCTACGGTGGCCCCCATGGCTGCCCGAACCTCTCGCTCGTCCGCCAAGGACCGGCCCTCCTACCGCTGCACCGAGTGCGGCTGGACCACGGCCAAGTGGCTCGGCCGCTGCCCCGAGTGCCAGGCGTGGGGCACGGTCGAGGAGTACGGCGCGCCCGCCGTGCGCACGACGGCGCCGGGCCGGGTCACCTCGGCGGCCGTGCCCATCGCGCAGGTCGACGGCCGCCAGGCCACCGCCCGCGGCACCGGTGTGGACGAGCTGGACCGGGTCCTGGGCGGCGGGCTGGTGCCCGGCGCCGTGGTCCTGCTCGCCGGTGAGCCCGGTGTCGGCAAGTCCACCCTCCTGCTGGACGTGGCGGCGAAGGCCGCCTCCGAGGAGCACCGCACCCTCTACGTGACGGGTGAGGAGTCCGCGAGCCAGGTCAGGATGCGCGCCGAGCGGATCGGCGCCCTCTCCGACCACCTCTATCTGGCGGCGGAGACGGATCTGTCCGCCGTCCTCGGCCACCTCGACACCGTCAAGCCCTCCCTGCTGATCATGGACTCGGTCCAGACCGTGGCCTCGCCCGAGATCGACGGCGCGCCCGGCGGAATGGCCCAGGTGCGGGAGGTGGCCGGCGCCCTCATCCGCGCGTCCAAGGACCGCGGCATGGCCACGCTCCTGGTCGGCCACGTCACCAAGGACGGAGCCATCGCCGGCCCCCGGCTGCTGGAGCACCTGGTGGACGTGGTGCTGAGCTTCGAGGGCGACCGGCACGCCCGGCTGCGCCTGGTCCGCGGCGTGAAGAACCGCTACGGCGCCACGGACGAGGTCGGCTGCTTCGAGCTGCACGACGAGGGCATCACCGGGCTGACGGACCCCAGCGGCCTGTTCCTGACCCGGCGCGACGAGCCCGTCCCGGGCACCTGTCTGACGGTGACCCTGGAGGGCCGCCGGCCGCTGGTGGCCGAGGTGCAGGCGCTCACGGTCGACTCCCAGATCCCCTCTCCCCGCCGCACCACCTCCGGTCTGGAGACCTCCCGGGTGTCGATGATGCTCGCCGTCCTGGAGCAGCGCGGCCGCATCACCGCGCTGAGCAAGCGCGACATCTACAGCGCCACGGTCGGCGGGGTGAAGCTCTCCGAGCCGGCCGCCGACCTCGCCATCGCCCTGGCCCTGGCCAGCGCGGCCAGTGACACCCCGCTGCCGAAGAACCTGGTGGCCATCGGGGAGGTGGGCCTGGCGGGCGAGGTCCGGCGGGTGACGGGGGTCCAGCGGAGGCTGGCGGAGGCGTCCCGGCTCGGTTTCACCCACGCCCTGGTGCCCAGCGACCCCGGGAAGGTGCCCGGCGGCATGCGGGTGATCGAGGTCGCGGACATAGGCGAGGCGCTTCGAGTGCTGCCCAAGCGGGTACCCCGGGAGAATCGGCGCAAGGCCGGGGCGGACTTCCGGCCGGAAGAGAGCCCCGGCCGGACCCGGGCCGAACCGGAGGGAAGCCCTCTTTAATAGGCTGGACGCCGGAATACGCCAGTAGACTTTGCCCTGGTCTCGCCCGTACGTACGGAACAGCAGGGCGGCCTGCGGCACCGTTGACCTTGCGACCGGAGGAGTGCAGTGGCAGCCAATGACCGGGCATCGGGCCCCGGCAAGGCCGGGGGAAGCTCCGCTGCCGACGGTCTGATGCGCGCTTCGCTGAGCGCCGTCGCGCCCGGCACGGCCTTGCGTGACGGCCTGGAGCGCATCCTCCGCGGCAATACCGGCGGGCTCATCGTCCTCGGCATGGACAAGACGGTCGAGTCGATGTGCACCGGCGGTTTCGTCCTCGACGTGGAGTTCACCGCCACCCGGCTGCGCGAGCTGTGCAAGCTGGACGGCGCCCTGATCCTCGACAAGGACATCACCAAAATCGTGCGGGCGGGCGTCCAGCTGCTGCCGGACGCCTCGATCCCCACCGAGGAGACGGGCACCCGGCACCGCACCGCGCAGCGGGTGTCCATCCAGTGCGGCTTCCCCGTCGTCTCGGTCAGCCAGTCGATGCGGCTGATCGCGCTGTACGTGGGCGGTGAGCGGCGCGTCCTGGAGGAGTCCGGGGCGATCCTCTCCCGCGCCAATCAGGCCCTGGCCACCCTGGAGCGCTACAAGCTCCGGCTGGACGAGGTCGCCGGCACCCTCTCCGCCCTGGAGATCGAGGATCTGGTGACCGTCCGGGACGTGACGGCGGTCGCGCAGCGCCTGGAGATGGTCCGCAGAATCGCCACCGAGATCGCGGAGTACGTGGTCGAGCTGGGCACCGACGGCCGGCTGCTCTCGCTCCAGCTGGACGAGCTGATCGCCGGTGTCGAGCCGGAGCGCGATCTCGTCGTGCGGGACTACGTGCCCGAGCCGACCGCGAAGCGCACCCGCACGGTGCCGGAGGCGCTGACAGAGCTGGACGCCCTCTCCCACAGCGAGCTCCTCGAACTGCCGATCGTGGCGCGTGCCCTCGGTTACAGCGGCTCCCCCGAGACGCTGGACTCCGCGGTCTCCCCGCGCGGCTACCGGCTGCTGGCCAAGGTGCCGCGGCTGCCGGGCGCCATCATCGAGCGGCTGGTCGACCACTTCGGCGGGCTGCAGAAGCTGCTCGCGGCGAGCGTGGACGACCTCCAGACCGTCGACGGCGTGGGCGAGGCCCGGGCCCGCTCGGTCCGCGAGGGGCTCTCGCGGCTGGCGGAGTCCTCGATCCTCGAGCGGTACGTGTAGCCCCGCGCACCGTCCGGTGTACGGCAACGGGTCCGCGGCCTTCCCGGCCTGCGGACCCGTCGTGTTTTTCCGTGCCCGGTTCAGCTCTTGTCGAGCGCGAAGGTGAACTTCTCAGTGACCCCAGCCACCTTGACCTCGACCCGGTAGGTGCCGGCGCCCGCCGTGGTGTCACCGGAAGGTGTGGCGCAGCGCGCGGCGCTGCGCTTACGGTCCCACTCCAGGGTGCGCTTGGTCTCACCCGAACCGGCGAGCTCCACGAGGACGGCGCCGGTGCCCCGGGGGCAGTCGGCGGAGGACCACACGTGGTCGTCACCGCTGGTGATCTTCAGGACGGCCGCGGTGGCGCCGAAGTTCACCTTGCAGGCACTGCTGCCGGTGTTCTTCACGACGATCTCGAACGTGGGCTTCTCGTCGGGCTTGTAGGTGTCCTTCACGCTGCGGACCGTCAGGCGCACGGCCCCTGACGCGCAGTCGGGCAGGGGCGAGGCGGGCGGGACGACCTTCCCCTCGCCGGTGCCCAGGGCGCCCGCGCCACCGCCGGAGCCGCCCGCGCCGCCGGTGCCGGCACCGCCGCTCGCGGAGCCTCCGCCGCCGGAGCCGCCCGTGCCGCCGGGCTCGCCGCTCCCCCCGGTGCCGGAATCGCCTCTGCCGCCCGGGCGTTGGCTGTAGTGCGGGCCCGACGGGGCGGGGCCGGGCGTGATGGTGGTCTCGGCCGGGCCCTTTCCGTTGGAGCCCTTGCCTTGGTCATCGCCGGAGCCGCCGCCGTCCCCGAAGGTGACGATCCACAACACCAGCAGAACGAGAAGGCCGAGCAGGCCAAGCGCAACTGCCCTCCGCCGCCAGTAGATGGAGGAGGGAAGCGGCCCGATCGGATTGCGCAGTGATCCCACGCGAAGACTCTACGAGAGATCGGGCAGGGCACCAGCCCATACCCGCCGGGTGGGTGCCTACTTTTCTCATCATCTGCCCGCACCGGGGCGCTATTCCGTTGTCGGCACCTGACGAAAGTCCGGTGATACGCCTGCCGATCGCCCGGTGTGGCCCGGGGGTGACGGTCCGTACGGTCCTTGAACCATGGACAACGATCTCTCCCGTGACATCACCTCGTTCGCGCACTCCACTCCCGGCCGGGCGCACTCCTGCACGGAAGTCGGTACGGAGGCAGGGCTGTTGCTGGCCGTGGCCGTCACGGTGTGGTGGCACGCTCGGCGTGCGGGGGCGCGTCAGGGGGCGCTCGTCAGGGCGTGGACCGCGGCCGCGCCGCCCGGACGCCGGGCCCGCGCGACCGGTACACGGCAGTGCCCCCGCTCGTCAGGCCGAGCGGGTCCACTCCGTGCGGTGGCCGAAGCCCTGGCCGTTGTCGATCACCCGCAGCCAGTCGGGGCGCAGCTCCCACAGGTCGGTGCGTTCCATCGCCTGCCTGAGCCGCTCGTTGTGGTCGACGTACGGGAAGCGGGCGGTGTACGTCCGCCAGCCGGTCTCGCGATCCGCGCCCTCCAGCCGGCGGCAGGTGCCGCGGCCCTGAATGCCCGTGAGGGCGGTCCAGACCTGGCCGTCGCGCTGGACGGTGAACGCGGCGCGCGGGTCCCCGGCGAGGAGGGCACGGCCGTGACGGGTGGTGGTCGAGGTGACGAAGAGCAGGTTGGGGCTCTGGCCGGTGGGCTCGCCGACGGCGTAGAGGACGGCGCACGCCTGGGGTCCGTCCTCGTCGGTGTAGGCCAGGGTCATGGTCGTGTGCGCGTCGAGGGCCGCCCGGATCTCTCGGGGCGGCCGGTTCTCCGTCTCGCTCATGATCCCATTCCACCCCGCTCAGTCGCCGGTGACCAGTCCGGCCTCGTCCGCATTGATCGCGGCCCGGACCCGGTAGCGGCCGGCCAGGGGAAGACGGCGCTGAAGAGCAGCGTGCCGATCAGAACCAGCCATTCGATCACGGGGTCGGAGCCGCGGGCGGCGACGAGGGCCGTGCCCGCCGCCCGCGGTGCCCGCGAAGGCCCGGAGCGCCGGTCCCGGCCCGGCCGAGCGGCGGCCCAGCAGGTAGCCGAGAACGGACAGGGCGGGCCCGTAGGAGAGCGTGAACAGGGACGGCGAGGCGGCCAGGCCCGGGCCCGCCACCGCCGGGAGCGCCACGGCCGGCCGGGAGCCGGAGAGGGCGACGGCGGCGGCGAGCACGGCCGCCCCGCCCGCGTGCACCGCCCCGGGCCGGGGGGGCGTCCCGTGACGACGGCGGGCGCGGCGAGCCCCGCCCGCAGCAGGGTGTCCGGCAGAGCCCTGGTCAGGGCCGTGGTGCGTCTCACCGGGCCGACGCCACGAGCAGCGGGCCGGGCGGCGCCCCTGCCGAAAGTCAGGGCCCCGGGCCCGGCGCGTTTCTTCCCTGTCGGCCCCTCATGCCAGGATCGAAGGGCCATGACTGTGACTGAGACGCCCGTCCCGCCGCTGCACGACCCCGTCATCGACTGGTTCGACGAGCACGCCCGCGATCTGCCCTGGCGCCGCCCCGAGGCGGGGGCGTGGGGCGTGATGGTCAGCGAGTTCATGCTCCAGCAGACGCCGGTCGCCCGGGTGCTGCCGGTGTACGAGCAGTGGCTCGCCCGCTGGCCGCACCCCGCGGACCTCGCGGCCGAGCCGCCCGGTGAGGCGGTCCGCGCCTGGGGCCGGCTCGGTTACCCGCGGCGCGCGCTGCGCCTGCACGCCGCCGCCTCGGCGATAGCGGAGCTGCACGGCGGCGAGGTGCCGCGGGACCACGCGCAGCTGCTCGCGCTGCCGGGCGTCGGCGAGTACACGGCCGCCGCGGTGGCGTCCTTCGCGTACGGGCAGCGGCACGCGGTCCTCGACACCAACGTCCGCCGGGTCTTCGCCCGCGCGGTGAGCGGGGTGCAGTACCCGCCGAACGCGACGACGGCCGCCGAGCGGAAGCTGGCCCGCGCGCTGCTGCCGGACAGCGAGCCCGTCGCCGCCCGCTGGGCCGCCGCCACGATGGAGCTCGGGGCTCTGGTGTGCACGGCCCGCACGCCCGTCTGCGCGCGGTGTCCGATCGCGGCCCGGTGTGCCTGGCGGGCCGCCGGCGCACCGGCGCACGACGGGCCGCCGCGCCGTGGCCAGACGTACGCCGGTACCGACCGGCAGGTGCGGGGCAAGCTGCTGGCCGTGCTGCGGGACGCCGTCGGTGCGGTGCCGCAGGCGGCGCTGGACGCGGTGTGGGAGGAGCCGGTGCAACGGGCCCGCGCGCTGGACGGGCTCGTCTCGGACGGCCTGGTGGAGCCGCTGCCGGACGGGATGTACCGGCTGCCGCTCGCCTAGCCGGCGGGGCGCGTGGGTACACCACCGCTGCGCGGCGGTGTCCTCACCCTCAGTGTCAGCCGGCCCCCGCGGCGTAAAGCTGATGAACGCCGTGTGGGGCTGAGGAGACGTCTGACGAGGATGTGAAGGCGCGGGGCCCCGCTTGCGCCCTATTTCATCGCCTTTCCGTTGCCTCTGTTACACAACCTATGGACAGCTGTGTACCAGCCGAAGGGCTCCTGCACATCACGCCGCAACAGCTCCTCCGTAGCGTCCTACCCGTGCTGGAGGACCACCAGCGTGACGCGGGGAACGCAAGCGGAATGGAGGCTGCAAGATGGCCAGCAGCGGCAAGGTTCTGGACTTCGAAGAGTACGTGCGCAACCGTCAGGACGCCCTCCTGCGCAGCGCCCGCCGTCTCGTTCCGGACCCCATCGACGCGCAGGACCTCCTCCAGACCGCGCTGGTGCGCACCTACGGCCGCTGGGACGGCATAGCGGACAAGTCGCTGGCCGACGCCTACCTCCGCCGCGTCATGATCAACACTCGTACGGAGTGGTGGCGTGCCCGCAAGCTCGACGAGGTGCCCACCGAGCAGCTCCCCGACGCGAGCGTCGAGGACGGCACGGAGCAGCACGCCGACCGCGCCCTGCTGATGGACATCCTCGGGGTCCTGGCGCCCAAGCAGCGCAGCGTGGTCGTGCTGCGACACTGGGAGCAGATGAGCACCGAGGAAACCGCGGAGGCGCTCGGCATGTCGACCGGCACGGTCAAGAGCACGCTGCACCGGGCCCTCGCCCGGCTGCGTCAGGAGCTGGAGAGCCGCGATCTGGACTTCCACGCCCTGGAGCGCAACGAGCGGGGGCAGGAACGGTGCGCAGCCTGAAAAAGGCGGCTTCCACCAGGCCGGCACTGATCACCGGCGGCACGGTCACCGCGCTGGCCGCGGCCGCCGGTCTGCTGCTCGCCGGCTGTGAGAGCGGCACCGAGGGCGTGCGCAAGGAAGGCACCGCCGAGAGCCAGAGCCGGCCGACGGCGAAGGCGAGCCGGCTGCCCTCGGCGCCCGGCATACCCGCCCTGGCCAAGGTCGACGCCATCAAGCTCGTCAAGAGCGACCCGAAGGTCGGCGACGCGGTCAAGCGGAACCTGAAGCCCTGTGTGAAGAACCAGTACCCGGTGGACGTGATCTACGGGCAGCTGACCGAGGGCCCGCGCAACGACGTCGTCGTCAACGTCATGAACTGCAGCGATTCCGTCGGTGTCGGTTCCTATGTGTACCGTGCCAAGGGCGACACGTACGAAAACGTGTTCGCTGTCGAGCAGTCGTCCGTCTATGCCGACATCGACCGCCACGACCTGCAGGTCAGCCGGGAAGCCCCCAGCGATCAGTCCTGCTGCGCGGCGGGGCAGGATGTGCTGACGTACCACTGGTCGGGCGACGCGTTCCGGGAGACCAGCCGTACGCACACGGACTACGGCCGGGTCGGCAACAACAGCAAGGGTGAACCCCCGAGCGTGGGAACGGAGGGCTAGGAGCAGCGTGGCCGATACGCATGTGCTCTTCGTCGAGGACGACGACGTCATCCGCGAGGCGACCCAGTTGGCGCTGGAGCGGGACGGCTTCGAGGTGACCGCGGTGCCGGACGGGCTGCTGGGGCTGGAGAAGTTCCGCGCCCGCAGACCGGACATCGCGCTGCTCGACGTCATGGTGCCGGGGCTGGACGGGGTCAGCCTGTGCCGCCGGATCCGTGACGAGTCGACCGTGCCCGTGATCATGCTGTCGGCGCGTGCCGACTCCATCGACGTCGTGCTCGGCCTGGAGGCCGGGGCCGACGACTACGTCACCAAGCCCTTCGACGGCGCCGTGCTCGTCGCCCGGATCCGGGCCGTGCTGCGCCGTTTCGGGCACGCCAGCGGCTCGGGCGGCGGCGCCGGGGCGGCCGACGAGCCGGAGCCCCTCGAAGGCGGCGTGCTGCGCTTCGGCGACCTGGAGGTCGACACGGAGGGCATGGAGGTCCGCAAGGCGGGCGAGCCCGTCGGCCTGACCCCCACCGAGATGCGGCTGCTGCTGGAGTTCTCCGCGGCGCCGGGCACCGTGCTCTCGCGCGACCGGCTGCTGGAGCGCGTCTGGGACTACGGCTGGGGCGGTGACACCCGCGTCGTGGACGTCCACGTGCAGCGGCTGCGCGGCAAGATCGGCCAGGACCGGATCGAAACCGTGCGCGGCTTCGGCTACAAGCTCAGAGGCTGACCCTTGCGATGGTGACCCGCCGGAACGCCCCGTGGTGAAGCTCGCCCTCCGCACCGGGCTGCGCTGGAAGGTCAGCCTCGCCATCGCCGGTGTCAGCGCGCTCGTGGCCGTGGCCCTGAGCCTCGTCGTCCACAACGCGGCCCGGGTCTCCATGCTCAACAACGCCCGCGACGTGATGGACTCCCGCGTCCAGGCGGCCCAGACCTACTACGACAGCACCCGCCGCCTGATGCCCCACGCCAAGCTGAACGACCCCCGGCTGCCGCAGGAGCTCCGGGACGCGGCGGCCCTGGGGCAGCGCGCCACGTACCTGCAGAAGACCGACAGCAGCGGCACCCTGGAGGTCTGGGCCTCGGTACCGACCCGCAACGGCAAGATCCTCTCGATCCACAACAAGTACCAGGACCGCTTCTCGATCCTCGGCGAGCTGGACAAGACGCTGATCCTCGGCTCGGTCTCCGTCGTGCTCGGCGGCTGCGCCCTGGGCATCCTCATCGGCGGCCAGCTCTCCCGGCGGCTGCGCAAGGCCGCCACCGCCGCCCGCAGGCTCGCGGACGGCGAGGGCGACGTGCGGGTGCGCGAGGCCATCGGGGGGCGGGTCCGCGACGAGACGGACGACCTGGCGCGCGCGGTCGACGGCATGGCCGAGGCGCTCCAGGACCGGCTGGAGGCCGAGCGGCGCGTCACGGCCGACATCGCGCACGAGCTGCGGACACCCGTCACCGGCCTGCTCACGGCCGCGGAGCTGCTGCCTCCGGGCCGCCCCACCGAGCTCGTGCGGGACCGGGCCCAGGCCCTGCGCACCCTCGTCGAGGACGTGCTGGAGGTCGCCCGGCTGGACGGCTTCGCGGAGCGGGCGGAGATGCAGGACATCCAGCTCGGCGAGTTCGTGCTGCGCCGGGTGCGGATCGCCGAGCCGGAGGCCCGGGTCAAGGTCGTGCGCGACGCGTACGTCTCGACCGACCCGCGCCGGCTGGAGCGCATCCTCGGCAATCTCCTCGCGAACGCCGCCAAGCACGGCAAGGCGCCCTTCGAGGTCAGCGTCGAGGGGCGGGTGCTGCGCGTGCGGGACCACGGGCCCGGCTTCCCGGAGGAGCTGCTGCTGGAGGGGCCGAGCCGGTTCCGTACGGGCAGCAAGGACCGGGCGGGCAAGGGCCACGGCCTGGGGCTGACCATCGCGGCCGGGCAGGCGCGGGTGCTGGGTGCCCGGCTGAGCTTCCGCAACGCGGATCCGGAGCTGGAGGGGGACAGCGGCGCGATCGCCGTGCTCTGGCTGCCGGAGTCGTCCCCGACCTCCACCGGGAGCTTCCCGGTCATCCAGGTGCCCGACTGAGGGCCCGCCGACTGACCGGTCGGGGACCACGCGAACGGGCCCGCCCGGTCCGCCCCGCGCTCTCTGCGGGGACGGACCGGGCGGGCCCGTTGGGGTTTGCTGCGGCGACCTCGGTCAGAGGTTCTCGCCGCGGGCGCTCAGGAACGCGCGGGGCTCGACGGCGGTGCCGTAGTTCGGGGTCGTACGGATCTCGAAGTGCAGGTGGGGGCCGGAGGAGTTTCCGGTGGAGCCCGACAGGCCGATCTCCTGGCCGGTGGTGACGGCCTGGCCGACCCGCACCTTCACCTGCGAGAGGTGGGCGTACTGCGAGTACGTGTTGTTGTCGTGCTTGATGACGATGGCGTTGCCGTAGGCCGGGCCGTCGCCGCCGCCGTTCGGGCCGGCCTTCACGACCGTACCGCCGTGCACGGCCTTCACGGACGTACCGGTGTTCACGACCAGGTCCTGGCCGCTGTGCTTGCTGGCCCACATGGCACCGGCCTTACCGAAGGGCTGGCCGACCTGGTAGCCCTCGACGGGCGAGACCCAGGCGTCGACGCGCTTGCGCGAGGCCTCGGCCTTGCTGCGGGCCTCGGCGGCGCGCTTGGCGGCCTCCTGCTTGGCGCGGGCGGCGTCCTTGGCGGCGGCCTTCAGCAGCGTGTCGGCCTGCGCGTTCAGCGCGTCGTCCAGCGCCGCGACGGAAGCGAAGGCCGGGATCTGCGCCTGCGAGGTGGTGTCGGCAGCGAGCGCCGCACCGGTTCCGAGCGCGACCGTGGCTCCGAGCCCGGCGGCCACGACGGCGGCGCGGGAACGCAGGACGGACGTGCTCGAATTACGGAGAGCGGCGCGCTTCGACATAAGGAAAAACCTCCAGGCAAGAATGGGTCCCGGCTGCGGGCCGGGATCGCCATACCTTGGTAACCCGCATTCCCCGTGCTGCCAAGGAAGCCCGCTACTAACGCACCCCGTAAAAGGGCGGAGGGTATTTGGCCCCTGATCCGGGCCCGCCGCGGGCCCGGATAAGGAATTTGCCGGGGCGCCTTTCCTACTAAGCGGCTCCGTATGTGACGCACGCCCTGTGCGCGGCATCACCGCGGAGGGACTTTCGACCTTGCCCGTTTCGGGACCAACGGCCCCGCCCCGGCGGTACGCTCCCGGCACCGGCACGGCCACACCTCAAGCCCCGGGGGGCACCGCGATGGGCAACGACTCCCGCCACTCCCACCTCGACGACATCGAGCTCGCGGACGCCGTCCAGGCCGTCCGGGACGGCCTGATCAGCGCGGCGGCCCGGGGCGCGGGCCAGGAGGTCGTCTTCGACGTCGGCGAGATCGCCATGGAGTTCACCGTCGAGATCCGCAAGGACGCCAAGGGCTCGGGCGGGGTGAAGGCGTGGGTCGTCAGCGCGGACGCGGAGGCGTCCCGCGGCTCGACCCGCACGCACACGGTGTCCTTCACGCTCACGCCCAAGGACGCCCGCACCGGCGGCGGGCTGCGGGTGGGAAATCAGCGGCCGGGCGGCGTTTCCCGCTTCGGCACCGGCGGGCAGTGATCTTTAATTCGCCGGCGGCGCGGCCGGCTCACCGCGGTACCGAGGAATGCTGATCAACGTCCGCATTCACGGCCTGCCGGCCGGTCCCCCTGCTTGGCGCCGAATCCCGCGCGCACTGTTTCAGTGATCGCCGAAATACGAAAAGGGGTCGGCCCCGGAACCGTCCTACGGTTCCGGGGCCGACCCGGGTGCTGTCTATCGCCTCGGGCGCTTACGCGTCCTTGGAGAGGTTCGGGCCCGCGCCACCGGCGGCGGACTCGATCGGCGGGGTGTCCGGCAGGGTCGCCTTCTCCTCGCCGCGGAAGGTGAACTTCTTGTTCTCACCCTCGCCCTCGGTGCCGACGACCACGATGTGGCCGGAACGCAGCTCACCGAAGAGGATCTTCTCCGAGAGGATGTCCTCGATCTCGCGCTGGATCGTGCGGCGCAGCGGGCGGGCGCCCAGGATCGGGTCGTAGCCCTTCTTCGCCAGCAGCGACTTGGCCTCGGAGCTCAGCTCCAGGCCCATGTCGCGGTCCTTGAGCCGCTCGTCCACCTTGGCGACCATGAGGTCGACGATCTGGATGATGTCTTCCTCGGTGAGCTGGTGGAAGACCACCGTGTCGTCGACACGGTTGAGGAACTCGGGCCGGAAGTGCTGCTTGAGCTCTTCGTTGACCTTGGCCTTCATCCGCTCGTAGCCGGTCTTGACGTCGCCCTGGGCGGCGAAGCCCAGGTTGAAGCCCTTGGAGATGTCCCGGGTGCCGAGGTTCGTCGTCATGATGATGACGGTGTTCTTGAAGTCGACGACCCGGCCCTGGGAATCGGTCAGACGACCGTCCTCCAGGATCTGCAGCAGCGAGTTGAAGATATCCGGGTGGGCCTTCTCGACCTCGTCGAAAAGAACGACGGAGAACGGCTTGCGGCGCACCTTCTCGGTGAGCTGGCCGCCCTCTTCGTAACCCACGTATCCGGGCGGGGAGCCGAAGAGGCGCGAGACGGTGTGCTTCTCGCTGAACTCCGACATGTCGAGGGAGATCAGGGCGTCCTCGTCACCGAAGAGGAATTCGGCGAGCGTCTTGGACAGCTCCGTCTTACCGACGCCGGACGGGCCCGCGAAGATGAAGGAGCCGCCGGGGCGCTTCGGGTCCTTGAGGCCCGCACGCGTGCGCCGGATCGCCTGGGAGAGCGCCTTGATGGCGTCCTTCTGGCCGATGACGCGCTTGTGGAGCTCGTCCTCCATGCGCAGCAGGCGGGAGGACTCCTCCTCCGTGAGCTTGAAGACCGGGATGCCGGTGGCCGTGGCCAGGACCTCGGCGATCAGATCGCCGTCGACCTCGGCGACGACGTCCATGTCGCCGGCCTTCCACTCCTTCTCCCGCTTGGCCTTCGCGGCGAGGAGCTGCTTCTCCTTGTCGCGGAGCGAGGCGGCCTTCTCGAAGTCCTGCGAGTCGATCGCGGACTCCTTGTCCCGGCGCACGTCGGCGATCTTCTCGTCGAACTCGCGGAGGTCCGGCGGCGCGGTCATCCGGCGGATGCGCATGCGGGAGCCGGCCTCGTCGATCAGGTCGATCGCCTTGTCCGGCAGGAAGCGGTCCGAGATGTAGCGGTCGGCCAGCTGGGCGGCCTGGACCAGCGCCTCGTCCGTGATGGACACGCGGTGGTGGGCCTCGTAGCGGTCGCGCAGACCCTTGAGGATCTCGATGGTGTGCGGCAGCGAGGGCTCGGCGACCTGGATGGGCTGGAAGCGGCGCTCGAGAGCGGCGTCCTTCTCCAGGTGCTTGCGGTACTCGTCCAGCGTGGTGGCGCCGATGGTCTGGAGCTCGCCCCGGGCCAGCATGGGCTTGAGGATGCTCGCAGCGTCGATCGCGCCCTCGGCGGCGCCCGCACCCACCAGGGTGTGGAGCTCGTCGATGAACAGGATGATGTCGCCGCGGGTGCGGATCTCCTTGAGAACCTTCTTCAGGCGCTCTTCGAAGTCACCGCGGTAGCGGGAGCCGGCGACCAGCGCACCGAGGTCGAGGGTGTAGAGGTGCTTGTCCTTGAGGGTCTCGGGCACCTCGCCCTTGACGATGGCCTGGGCCAGGCCCTCGACGACCGCCGTCTTGCCGACGCCGGGCTCGCCGATGAGGACCGGGTTGTTCTTGGTACGGCGGGACAGCACCTGCATGACCCGCTCGATCTCCTTCTCGCGCCCGATGACCGGGTCGAGCTTGGATTCGCGGGCGGCCTGCGTCAGGTTGCGGCCGAACTGGTCCAGGACGAGCGAGGTCGAGGGCGTGCCCTCGGCCGGGCCGCCGGCCGTGGCCGCTTCCTTGCCCTGGTAACCGGAGAGCAGCTGGATGACCTGCTGCCGCACCCGGTTCAGATCGGCACCCAGCTTGACCAGGACCTGGGCGGCGACTCCCTCGCCCTCCCGGATCAGGCCGAGCAGGATGTGCTCCGTACCGATGTAGTTGTGGCCGAGCTGGAGGGCCTCGCGGAGCGACAGCTCCAGGACCTTCTTGGCACGGGGCGTGAAGGGGATGTGGCCGGACGGGGCCTGCTGCCCCTGCCCGATGATCTCCTCCACCTGCTGGCGGACCGCCTCGAGCGAAATCCCGAGGCTCTCCAGGGCCTTAGCGGCGACACCCTCACCCTCGTGGATCAGGCCCAGGAGGATGTGCTCGGTGCCGATGTAGTTGTGGTTGAGCATCCGGGCTTCTTCCTGAGCCAGGACGACAACCCGCCGCGCACGGTCGGTGAACCTCTCGAACATCGTTAATCGCTCCTCAGAGCGGTCAGGCAGTAAGGGGTCGGTCCCCTCCCTGTCCTTCCGCAGCTTAGTCCCGCAAGCGGGGACCGCTCATTCCAACTGCCGACATCCGTCCGGATCACCCCCACAACGGCGGGGAAACCTCCTGCCGAACAGCCGACAAATGCTCCAACCCGATGGTGGGAGACGATGTTCCCGCAGGCCAGGCATATACGCTCTCCACCACTACGCCCATGGCGAACGCACCCTCCCCCCGACACGCCCGCCTGTAGCCCTGCCACCGCCCCCGGCGACGCGCTCCGTGCGTTGTCGGCGTTGTCGCACCGCCTCTTTCCCATCGGGAATGTCTTACCCGCAAGCCCGGACAGTCCATGCGGCGCAGGCCCCCCGCATCCGCTACGGGCGAACACCCGCGCGCCCTCCGAAGCGCCTGTGCGCCCCTGGTTTCTTATACAGAGTGTTCCCGAGTACCAACTCTGCGTAACCTCTTGGGGATTCCACAGTTGCACCACGTATGACCGTCGCCCTCCCCCGCCCCTGCGGCTCCGCGTCTCCATGGTGCCAGGCACGTCGGTGGTACGAGCACGAACTGCGCTGGCCCACCACGGGCGGGGAGCCCGTGGAACTGCTCACCGGAGTCCGCTTCGACGTGCTGGACCTGCCCGCCGACGCCGGTCTCGCGGTGCTCGGGCGGATCGCGCGGACCGGACCCGTGGCCCACGACCTACGGGCGCGCAGAATGCGCTTCCTGATCGCCGCGGGCGGCGCGGACGAGCTGCCGGGGCTGCTCGACTGGCTGGAGTGGGGCGGGGTGGCCCTGGATCTGACCGCGCTGGGGCCGGGCGGCCGGATCGTGGCACCCGTGCCCGTCGGCGGGGACCGCGGGCACTCCGGGGCGTCCGGCGCGGGGAAGGCCGTATGGGTACGGCCTCCCGAGCCGGGGGGTGAGGTGGAGCCGACGCTGCCGGTGACCGGCCTCGGGGGCGATGGGGGCGCCCCCGATCTCGTACGGCTCGTGAGCGCGGCGGCCACGGAGTGCCACCGGGCCCGGCTGCTGCGCGCCGGGCAGGCGCGCACGCGTCAGCCGGCGGGAGATCAGCCGTTGGCCTTCTCGTACGCCTCGCGGATGTCGGCGGGCACCCGGCCGCGGTCGTTCACGCTGTAGCCGTTCTTCTTGGCCCAGGCGCGGATCTTCGCGGTGTCGGGGCTGCCGCCGGTGGTGGCGCGCACCTTGCTGCGGCCGGCCGCGGCGCGGCCACCCGTACGACGGCCACTCTTGGTGTACGGCTCCAGCAGGCCCCGCAGCTTGTCCGCGTTGGCCGTGGTGAGGTCGATCTCGTAGGTCTTGCCGTCGAGCGCGAACGTCACGGTCTCGTCCGCCTCGCCACCGTCGAGGTCATCGACAAGAAGGACCTGAACCTTCTGTGCCACGGGGAATCCTTTCAGTGGAAAATGGGATTACGGAGGAATAGCAAACCGCCTTTCCCGGAAAAACACAAACCCCCCGGGAAGGTTCAGCCCGCCTTCCGCGTGGGAAGCCTCCCTTCCGGAGCCATGTGATAGGGGCGCGATTCGGACATAGGGACCGCGATCACAGATGCAGAAGCATCCGGCTGTTGCCAAGGGTGTTCGGCTTCACTCGTTCGAGACCCAGGAACTCGGCAACACCCTCGTCATAGGAACGCAGCAGCTCGCTGTAGACATCACCGTCCACCGGCGTCTCACCGATCTCCACGAAGCCGTGCTTCGCGAAGAAGTCCACTTCGAAGGTGAGGCAGAAAATGCGCCGCACGCCCAGCCAGCGTGCCGTCTGCAGCAGCTTGTCCAGTACCAAGTGGCCGATCCCACCGCCCTTGACGTCGGGGTCCACGGCGAGAGTGCGCACCTCCGCGAGGTCTTCCCACATCACATGGAGAGCGCCGCAGGCGATGACGGCGCCGTCCTCGTCCCGCTCGGCGACCCAGAACTCCTGGATGTCCTCGTAAAGAGTGACCGTGGCTTTGTCGAGGAGGATGCGCTCACGAACGTACGTGTTGATGAGGCGGCGCACCGCCGGAACATCGCTGGTCCGGGCGCGGCGGACGGTGACGACTTTCGATAGGGCGGCCATGACGGGACGCTATCGCCCCGCGGGCCCCGCGGTGTCGGCGGGCCCGTCGAGTTGCACCACCCGGATCGCGTCGCGCAGGGCCTCGCGTTGTTCGGCGGACATCATCCCGAAGAAGGCGACGAGGGCGGCCGCGGGGTTGTCGCTGACGGACCACGCTTCGTTCATCAGTGCGGCCGAGTAGGCGGCCCGGTTGGAGACCGCCTCATATCGATAGGCGCGGCCTTCCGCTTCCCTGCGTACCCAGCCCTTCTGATACAGGTTGTCCATTACGGTCATGACGGTCGTGTAGGCGATGGACCGTTCCTGTTGAAGGTCTTCCAGGACTTCTCGAACAGTGACCGGCCGGTTCCAGTCCCACACGCGCGTCATGACGGCGTCTTCCAGATCACCCAGGCGTCGAACCACACGCGAATAATAGTGGGAGATGTCTAGAATGCCGGTTTATTACGGCAGCAAAAAGGGCGCACGGCCGAGAAATGCACTCTCGGTCCGTGCGCCCTGCGGGCGGGGTGCGCCCAACCGGTCGGCGCGCGCCCGCGCGGGAAGTCAGGCGGGGTTGCCCTTGGCTGCCTGCCGGGCACTCTCCGCACTCGCCAGCGCGGCATCGACGGCGGCGTCTTCCTTCGCCTTGTTCGCACCGCCCTGACTCTTGACGATCGTCACGATCAGGGCGGTGAATGCCACCGCCATGACCACGGGCGGGACCAGCGCGGCGACATAGTCCATGGCCGTCGGCTCCTTCTGGATCGGGATTTCGAGGTTGCCTGAGCGACCCGTCCAGATTACGCCCGTATCAGGCGGGTCGGGCCTGGGGGTCGCGCGTGGCGGACGGCGGGGCGGGCTTGCGCCGGGGCGGGAAGACCTCGCCCGGCGTGGGAATGGGCCGGTCGGTCCCCGGCCCCGGCGGGCGGGCCGGGGGCTCGGGCTTGTCCGGGGCGGGCTTCGGCTCGGGCTCGGGCTTCTTCGCGCCCGCCCCGTTCTCGCCGGTGGCCGCGGTCGCCGCCCGGCCGCCCTGAAGGGCGAGCAGGTGGATGCGGCGCGTCCGGGGCCGGGCCCGGGGCAGCGGGCCCGCGACCGTACGGCCGGCCAGGCGGGCCCGGACGCCGAGCTCGGCGAGGTGCTCGCAGTGGCGCAGCAGGGCGCGGCGGCGCTCGGCCTCGGGCGCGCCGGAGGGCGCGGAGCACAGCGCGCGGAGCGCGGTGAGGTCCTCCGCGCCGGGCCGGTAGCCCGCCGTCAGGGCGTCCTGGAGCCGCTGTGTGTAGCCCGTGGCGGTGCCGGGCAGGGCGGCGCGGTAGCGGGCGAGGTCGGCAAGGAGGAAGGCCCGCAGCCGGCCGCCTTCGCGGGCCGCCTCGTCGACCGCTTCGGCGAGCCGGAGGCAGTCGCGCACCTCGTCGTCGCGGTCGGGGCCGGGGCCGCCGGTGACGGATTGGGGGTGGAGGGCGATGGCGAGGGCTCGGCGCAGCACGCGCAGTTCGTCCGCGCTGAACGCCATGCCGCCGCGTGATCCATAGGGCGTGGGCATGGGCCGACTTTAAGTGCTAAGCGGACAAATTTCGCTTAGCTGAGGTTTTCGGGCGTGGCCAAGCGCCGGACGGGCTGATTTCAGCCCGTCCGGCGCTTGAGGACGCGCCCGCAGGGCGCTGAAGTTCGAGTCCGGCGGGGATCAGCTCGTGCGGCCCTTGG